>DUER01000145.1 GCA_011192075.1 Dehalococcoidia bacterium
CCTTAAATTGTGTTTAATACTTATTAGATTTTGACATTTACCAAAACAGACGTCAATTCTTGGTTGGCCGCAACTATGGAACCTCTACTATCAATACCACTCATCCCCCCAAGCTCGCGACTACATTCCGCACAAAGATATCCATTTTCACGTCTATTTTATAGTTAAAAAATTCTCTGGCAGTTCAACTATATAAGATAACCCATTCCTGTGCGCCAACCCACTTCCTCTGGTATTGACAAACTCTCAACACAGGACTACACTCAAGTCGAAATATATGAACTAACCTTGAAACTGGGAATTAGGTGAGGGAACGTCGCTTTCCATAGCAACATCATGGTAAAAAACATATTAGATTACTTCAAAAGAAAGAATAAGGACAGACTATATAAGCAATGGGTAAAAAAGGGTGATTTGTCCATTGAAGAAGTCCCGCCTGATTTGCTGAAAAGCAAGCCCCACCAAGAAGATGGTCTACCCGAAGATGTGACCTATGAGCAAGTTACTGAACACACAACAACAATAGATATAGCATTGGACAAGCAGCAAGACGAGCTACTTCAGTGGGCATTAAAGGGGTTCCCAGAGGAGACTGTTATTCAAGAAAATGAAAAGATAAACAATGCCCGTAATGAGTTAAACCAGCGTAGGGCAGAACTGGAGAAGCGCATAGAAGTAGCTAAGCAGGCAGAGGTCAACATACAGGGCATTAAGGAGGCTTGTGAATTAGTCAGCAAAAACCTTGAGGAACTCTCATTTGAGAATAAAAGACTTGCATTGGAAGCACTCAATATTAAGATTTGGGTTGACGGGGAGAGCATAACAATTGATGGGGCTATCCCAATGACCGATTGTGCTATTGCGTCAAATATATGGTAGTATACTACTGGTAACCTGATACTGCATTGGGGAGTTACATGGATGTAGGACAGCTAGCTGAGAAGCTGGTTTGGTGGATAAGAGACGAGGTATTGGCTGCCGGGTGTAAAGGGGTGGTGTTAGGCATGAGTGGTGGGCTTGATTCCTCGGTATTGGCGGTATCGTGTCATCATGCTTTTCCCCAAAGTATGCTTGGGGTGATTATGCCTTGCTACAGTAGTCAGGAGGATGAAGTGCATGCCCGGGCTGTGGCTAGCCAGTTTTCTATTCTGACCGAAGTAGTGGTGCTTGATACTGTTTTTGATTCCTTACTCAAGGTGTTACCCGGTGATAGAGTAGACCCTAGTGTTAGCCGGCTGGCTGAAAGTAATCTTAAGGCAAGGCTAAGGATGCTCATCCTTTATTACTTTGCCAATCGGCTTAGCTATGTGGTGGCTGGGACAAGTAATAGGAGTGAGCTTTCCGTAGGCTACTTCACCAAGTATGGGGATGGCGGGGCTGATATCCTACCCTTGGGCAATATGGTTAAAGGGCAAGTAAGAGAGCTGGCTGGTTTTCTACGTATTCCGCAGGAAATTATTGATAAACCGCCTTCGGCTGGTTTATGGCTGGGACAGACCGATGAAGGCGAGCTCGGGCTCAGCTATGAGGAGCTTGACCACTATCTGATTACCGGCGAAGCCAGCAGTGAGCTGAAGCAAAGGGTAGAGTCTATGATGGCCGCTGCTAAACACAAGTGCTGCCTACCCCCGGTAGCCAGTTTTCAGGCTTAGCCCTCCTTAACTCCGGAGTAATAGTAACCTGGTTTCATAGGAACTATGCTCTCAAAAAGTTATCCTTTCCTTGCTTTTATAGGCTATTTGTGCTATGATATCGCTAAGGCGAAGATGACCACGGAGAAAGAAAAGGCGCTGGAGCTAGCCATTGACCAGATTGAAAAGCGGTTTGGCAAGGGCTCAGTGATGAAGCTGGGGGAAGTGGCGGCTGTACCACCAGTCGCAGCTATTCCCAGTGGCTCACTGGCTCTAGACCTAGCCCTAGGTGTAGGTGGTATCCCCAGAGGGCGGATTAGTGAGATATTTGGCCCCGACGCGTCAGGGAAGACTACCTTAGGTCAACATATAATTGCTGAAGCGCAAAAGCGAGGAGGCTTGGCGGCCTATATTGATGTGGAGCATGCTCTAGACCCCTCCTATGCTGGTAATTGCGGCGTCAATATTGATGACTTATTCATTTCCCAACCTGATACCGGGGAGCAGGCTCTGGAGATTACTGAGGCGCTAGTCAGGAGTGGGGCTATTGATGTGATTGTGGTTGATAGCGTAGCTGCCTTGGTACCCCGGGCTGAGATTGAGGGGGAAATGGGAGATGCTCATGTTGGCTTACAGGCCCGACTCATGTCGCAAGCACTGAGGAAGCTAGCGGCGGCTATTGGCAAGTCAGGGACAGCGGTAGTATTCATTAACCAGCTAAGGGAAAAGGTTGGCATTATTTTTGGTAACCCTGAGATAACGCCTGGCGGCAGGGCTTTGAAATTCTATAGCTCAGTAAGGATAGACCTAAGGCGTGTTGATACTATTAAGGAGGGAAACCAAATAATAGGTAGCCATGTCAGGGCTAAGGTAGTTAAAAATAAGGTTGCCCCGCCGTTCCGGAGTGCTGAATTTGACATCATGTTTGACTATGGGATAAGCAGGGAGGGTAATCTTATTGACCTGGGTGTAGAGCAGGGGCTCGTGAAGAAAGCTGGCGCCTTTTTCTCCTATGGGGACATTCGCCTAGGGCAAGGCAGGGAAAATGCCAAGCAATACCTGATTCACAATCCTGAGCTTGCCCAGGAGATTGAGCGGGAGATTAGAGCCTCAGCCGTCACCGCCCATAGTCTTCTAGCCAGTGATTAATCGTACCTTAAACTGATAAGTTAATAGACAAATTAAGAATAAGTAAGGCTGAGGCATATGTCTCAGCTTTACGTCTTTAAGGGGGTTAATGACAAAGATTACTGCTCTCCGTGTCGGGAGAGGTCGGCAGCGGGTAAATGTATTCTTAGATGGCAAGTTCGCTTTTAGCTTGGAAGCTGAGGTAGTAGTAAAAGAGGGCTTGCAGGTAGGGCAGGAAGTATCTAGTAATCAGATTGAGGCGTTAGCTAGGTCTGACCACTTCCATCGCTGCTTTGACGCTGCCGTACACTACCTTAGCTATCGACCTCGAAGTGAGTCCGAGATAAGGGAGCGACTACAACGGCGTGGTTTTGATGGTGATAATATAGAGGCGGTGATAGCTAAACTAAAAGAGCAGGGGTTGGTAAGTGATATAGCATTTGCTCAATTCTGGAAGGATAATCGGGAATCGTTTAGTCCACGCAGTCAGTGGCTAACTAGGTTAGAGCTTAGGCGAAAGGGGGTAACTACCGACATCATAGACCAGGTAGTTGATGAAGTTGACGATGCTGATAATGCCTATCGCGCAGCCTTGAGTAAAGCTCGTGGCTTACCTCTGTCTGATTATCAGGGCTTTCGTCGCCGTTTAGGCGATTACCTCAAGCGGCGCGGCTTTGGTTATGAGGTAATAAATTATACCGTGGAACGCATATGGCAGGAGTGGGGAAGTAGCTCTGGGTAGTATCTTACCTTGACGTTAAACTCGGTAAGTATTGGCTATCTATAGTCTACTCCATGAATAGAAAGCTAGAAAGGGGGTGAAAAATGGGAATAGAGTCGATACTAGGTATTTTCTTTAGTTTTGTCATAGGTGTGATATTTGGAGGTATGGCTGCCTTTCTTTCTAGAAGGGTAATGTTTAACCGACAAATACGTATTGCTGAGAGGAAAGCGGCCAAGATGATAGCTGACGCAGGACTTGAGTCTAAGGGTGTGCTCGATGAGGCAAAGCAGGAGGCAGAGAAAATCAAGTCAACGGCTGAGTCAGGATATCGGGAACGGCGTGCTGAGCTACAGCGTGAAGAGAACCGTCTGTCTCAAAAAACGGAGACCTTGGAGCGTAAGTTAGACGGTGTTGAGCAGCGTGAGCGTAATCTGGTAAATCGCGAAAAGGAGGTAGAGTCTATTCGCGGTCACCTTGGAGAGTTGAGAGATAAGCAGTTAAAGCAGTTAGAACTCATTTCGGGTATGTCTAGTACTGAGGCTAAGCAACAGCTACTTGAGGCTATGGAGGTTGAGATGCGGGACGAAGCCTCTCGGCGTCTTCGGGAATGGGAGGTTGGGTTAAAAGAGGAGGCTGATAAGAAAGCCCAGGAAATCTTGGCCCAGGCTATCCAACGTTCCGCATCCGAGGTTGTATCTGAGACTACGGTGTCTGTAGTTCCTCTTCCCAGTGATGAAATGAAGGGTCGGCTTATAGGACGGGAGGGTCGCAATATTAGAGCACTGGAACAGGCTACCGGTGTTGACCTGATTATTGACGATACCCCAGAGGCGGTGACCCTGTCCAGCTTTGACCCGGTGCGGCGAAAAGTGGCTCACCTGGCGCTAAGTAAGCTTATCTTGGATGGTCGTATCCACCCAGCTCGCATTGAGGAGGTGGTAGCCAAAACCAAGGAGGAAGTAGAGACTACTATCTATAGTGCTGGAGAACAGGCTGCATATGAGCTGGGGGTGCATGGATTACACCCTGAGTTAATTAAGTTGGTTGGTCGTCTTAAGTATCGCACTAGCTACGGTCAGAATGTCTTAGCTCATAGTATTGAGGTTGGCTATTTAGCTGGTATGATTGCCTCTGAATTAGGAGTTAATGTGGCTCTGGCCAAGAAGGCAGGGCTGCTTCATGATATTGGCAAGGCGGTGGATTGGGAGGTGGAGGGTAGTCATGCTGCTATTGGAGCTAACCTGATTAACCAATGGGATAAATCCCCTGAAGCAGTTCAGGGTGCCGCTGAGCACCACGGTGAGATTGGTACTACCAGCATTTGGGGCTTTGTCATCTCGGCGGCTGATGCCGTCAGTGCGGCGAGACCAGGGGCCAGGCGTGAATCACTCGAGAATTATTTGAAGCGGCTAAAAGCACTGGAAGACATAGCCAATAGATTTAATGGAGTGGAGAAATCCTATGCCATTCAGGCTGGTCGTGAAATCCGTATCCTGGTTAGCCCGGAAGATATTGACGATTTGGGGGCAATGAAGCTTGCTCGCGACATTGCTAAGAGGATAGAGGAGAGTATGGAATATCCGGGTCAGATAAAGGTTACCGTGCTCAGGGAGACAAGAGCTATAGACTATGCTAAGTAGGAGAAACTGGTGTTAATAATGGCCATCGGTGACATAATTGGTAAACCTGGCAGATGGGCGGTAAGTAAACTTCTGCCCGACCTGCAGCAGCAATATGGAGTGGACCTGATTATTGCCAATGCTGAGAATGCCGCCGGCGGTCTGGGCCTAACTCCAATTACAGCTAAGGAATTGCTTAGTGCTGGCATTGATGTCCTTACCTCAGGCAACCATATATGGGCTAAGCGGGAGATTATTCCGTACCTTGATAGTGAAATGCCTATCTTGCGCCCACTGAATTATCCTCCCGGGGTACCTGGTAGGGGTTACATAGTTAATAGTCAAGCTATGGTGGTCAACCTAATGGGAAGAACCTTTATGGGTGAAATTGATTGCCCGTTTCAAGCTATGGACAAACTACTCGCTGAGCTTGAGTACAAACCGCCAGTTATTATTGTTGACTTTCATGCTGAGGCAACATCGGAGAAGATGGCCCTGGGGCGATACTTGGATGGCCGAGTCAGTGCTGTGCTCGGCACCCATACCCATGTAGGAACCATTGATGCCCAGGTATTGGCTCAAGGTAGTGCTTATGTTACCGATATTGGTATGACCGGGCCTGTGGATTCAGTCATTGGTGATGACACTGGGGCAGTGCTTCGGCGCTTTCTAACTGGAATGCCCCACCGTCTCTCAGTAGGTAAGGGCAAGACAATGTTTAACGCAGTCCTGGTCAGGGTAGCTGATGACAGTGGTTGGGCAATAAGCATTGACCGAATCTATCGGGAAGTAGAGTAATGTCTAAGGTAGATCTCCATATACATAGCACTGTCTCTGATGGTCAGCTTAGCCCATCTGATATTGTTCACAAAGCAGCAGAGCTAGGTTTAACTATTATCGCTATTGCTGACCATGACTCTGTGGATGGTATTGCCCCTGCCTTAGTGGCTGCCCAAGCCTTTCCTCGGTTAAAAGTCATACCCTGCGTTGAGATTAGTACTGATGTCCCCAATGGTGAGGTTCATGTTCTTGGCTACTATATAGATTATACTGACCATAAACTGGAGGTCACTCTGAACAGATTTCGCAATTCTCGTGAGCAACGGGCTCAAGGAATGATTACGAAACTGGAGGATTATGGTATTCATATTGAGTGGCAGCGAGTCCAGGAGATAGCCGGCAGTGGTTCTATAGGTCGTCCTCACATTGCTCAGGCTATGTTGGAAAAGGGCTATATAGCCTCACTCAAGGAAGGGTTTACTAAGTATATAAGCCGGGGTGCACCTGCCTATGTTGAACGGGAAAAGAAGACCCCGGTAGAGGCAGTAGAAGTGGTATTGCGGGCTAATGGTTTGCCGGTGCTGGCCCACCCATTAACTACTGATGACCCGGAAATGATGGTTATTAGGCTGAAAGCGGCTGGTCTGGTAGGTCTTGAAGCCTACTACAATGGCTACACTGCTGATGAAATTAATGAGCTGCTTAGCCTAGCTAACAAGTATAATCTTATCGCCACTGGCGGTAGCGACTACCATGGTCTGAATACTGGCACCGAGACTAGGATTGGTGGTGCCGATGTACCTGTGGAATGTGCCAAGCGACTTATAGCTCTAACTGAACAGTAAAGGCTGAAGCTAACCTACCCGTAGTATTTTGGTCTGCTCACCCTTGACACATTACCCTCCCCCAAGATATAGTGCATAGGGTTTGATAAAGCTATTTTCCTGGTCTTTTAAGGGGGAGAACTGTGCTTCAATGGAAAACCAGACTGGGGTTCGGATACAAATTTATGCAAAAGAGGCCCAAGACTTCAGCATATTTCCTCTCGTTTTTCTGGAGGAACACCATTCGCCGTCAGAGCTACTCCCGTGATGATGGATTCAGTGTGCCTCCCTCTGTGATAACCTTGGCCCTGACCGATTACTGTAACTTAAATTGTAAGATGTGCCCCTTCCAGCGCTCAGATATAGAGAAGAACCAATTGGATTTTGGGTTGATTAAAAAACTTATTGACCAGGTTTACAACTTTAAGCCCTACCTTAGCTTATGTGGAAGAGGCGAGCCTCTCTTACATCCTGAGTTTTTCGAAATCATAAGTTATATTAAAAGCAAAGGTTTGTGGTGTGCGGTAGATACCAACGGGACTTTGATAGAACAAAATGTGGACCAACTCCTTAGTTCTAAGATTGATATGGTTAACGTAAGCATTGATAGTGTCGGCGAAATACAGGATCGAATTAGGGGTGTCCCTGGTGCTTTCCAAAAGGCCATAGATGGAATAAGAGCATTAAGGGCTAAATCGCCCAATTTTAGACCAATAATTAGGATTAATTGCGTTATCACCGGCTATAGCTTTGAGCATTTGGAAGAGGTATATGAGCTTGCCAGGGATTTAAGAGTAGATATGCTAAACCTTTCCCATTCGTTCTATGTCAGGACACAAAGAATGTTACGTGCCCAGGAAAAGCTGAGCCAAAACCTACCTCAAGCGAGGGAAAATATCTCGTGGGATACGGTAGATGTAGATGCTGGAAGTATTGACTATGAAAATCTGGCTAAAACGATTGATAGGCTCAGGAGGAAGGACGAGGGTGTCATAGTTACTGTTATTCCAAATCTAGCCAGTGGTGACAAATTACAAAGGTATTATGAGTTTAAGGATTTTGTTGAGAAAAGAAAGACCAAGTGCGCCTGGAAGCATACAAATATTTATCCCAATGGTGATGTAGAAATGTGTGATGGTCTTTATCCAATGGGTAACCTGAATGACAGCGATTTTCTGGAAATCTGGAATAATGAGAATTTCAGAGAGTTCAGAAAGAGGCTTAAGAAAATGGAAAGGTTCCCTATTTGTTCCGCCTGCTGCCGCTATTATCACTATAGTTGATACCATGTTCTACTGATGAGGGAAAGCTTGTGGTTGTTGAGTTTGGATTATTAGTATTAGCCGCCTACCTTATGGGTTCGATACCAACCGCCTATCTAGCCGCCAAGCTGTCCCGGGGGATAGACATCAGGCAGTACGGCGACGCCAATGTAGGCGCAACGAACTTATTGAGGCTAAGTTCCATAGGGGTAAGTCTTCCAGTCATCTTTTTTGATATAGGTAAAGGACTAATAATAGTTTTAGTAGCTTGGCTAGTAGGTTTAGGTATCACCCAGCAGGTAACGGTGGGGTTAGTGGCAGTTATTGGTCACAACTGGCCAGTT
The DNA here is from genome assembly GCA_011192075.1 of Dehalococcoidia bacterium. Classification (GTDB taxonomy): domain Bacteria; phylum Chloroflexota; class Dehalococcoidia; order Dehalococcoidales; family S120; genus S120. The sequence continues at coordinate 8,313 of DUER01000145.1, forward strand.
TATCTGCGCTTTAAAGGTGGTAGGGGGGCTCTAACCACTTTAGGAATAGCCTTCATCCTTCCCTTGGTAAATAATTCAGTGCCCTGGGGGATAGTAGCATTTTTACTCATCGCCGGAGTCGGTATATTTATTATTCATAACTTACCGGTGGGACTAGTTGCCGGTATTGCTGCTCTGCCCTTGGTTAGCCTGGGGGTTGGTGAGCCACTTTCCCTCACCTTGGGATTCTTGGCTATGTTTCTAATACTGGTCATTAGAAGGTTGGTAGCGCCCCGAACCTCACTTACGGCTTCGGTGAGCCGGGGACAGCTATTGGTCAATCGCCTACTTTTTGACCGTGACATAAGGGATAGAGAAGCCTGGATACACCATGCCTCTCGTGAAGCCAGCAAAACCCAACAGCAGGAAAAGCCAGGGAAAGGTTGACTCCGTAAAATGAAATGTGCCTATCATCCTGGGATTGAAACTAACCTGAGGTGTGGTAAGTGTGGTAAACTGATATGTCCTAGATGTATGGTGCAAACCCCGGTGGGAGCTAGATGCCGGGATTGCGCCCAACTGTATAAGTTGCCTACCTATCGTGTTTCTACCCAATACTACCTGAGGGCTATCGGAACCGGGTTAGGTATAGCTATCGTTTGCGGTATTGTCTGGAGCGCGATAGGCTCTGTTTTGGGCTTCTTTTTCCTTAATCTACTATTAGCTGCTGGTGCCGGTTACGCTATTGGAGAGGTAATTAGCCTTTCGGTTAACCGTAAACGAGGCACATGGTTAGCCGTTATTGCTGGCATTGCCGTAGCTATTAGCTACCTGGTTAGTATTTTTGTCCCATGGGGGCTTAGTTTCAGTCTTAATCCGCTATTCCTGGTTATTAACCTTGTGGCTGTGGCGCTGGGTATTTTTGTGGCTGTCACTCGTTTGCGCTAAAACTATTGACTTGAGACGGGTTACATCGTCCTTATTCTATTAGCAACATTAATAGCCAGCGTCTCAATCTTTGGGTTGATGGGAATGGCAAAATATAGTAGGCTTATATTGTAGCTAGTAACCTAACAGGAGGAACATTGTGAGAAAAGTAGCTGTAGTTGGTATTGGGGAGACGAGATTTACGGCTGCACAAGAGAAGACAGAGGTAGAATTGTTTGCGGAAGCGGCCATGGATGCCCTTAATGAATCAAACTTAAAGCCAAAGGATATTCAAGCTCTATACCTTGGTAACTGCTTGGGGGACTTCTCTGAGGGGCAGGGCATGGTACAGTGCTTTGCTGCTGAGAATATTGGTGCTTTTAACATCCCGGCGTCTAGGTTTGAAGGTGCCTGTGCCTCGGCGAGCATGGCAGTAAGAGATGCCTTCATGTGGGTGGCTTCCGGTTTTTATGATATAGTCTTAGCTGGTGGCGTAGAACGGGCTGCCTCAATGGGCACACCGTTAGCCACTCGAACCTTTGCTATGTTTAGCGATAGCCGCTACGAATACCCGTCTGGGATCACCTTCCCTGCTATCTTTGCCCTGCTAACCCACCTTTATGCTAGGAAGTATGACATACCGCTAGCAAGGCTTAAGGAGCAAATGGCTATCACCTCAGTCCAGGCGTATAAATATGGCATGCTTAACCCTAAAGCTCACTTCCATAAGGAAGTAACTGTGGAGCAGGTGCTCAATTCCTTTATGGTATGTTTGCCACTCCAGCTCCATGATTGCTGCCCCTTTTCTGACGGTGCTGCTGCAATCGTTTTGGCTTCCGAGGAAGTGGCCAAGAGACTTACCAACAAGCCAGTCTATATCATTGGCACGGGTCAAGCTTCAGCTGGTCCGCTATGCAATCAAAAAGATTATTTACCTCGGCTTAGATCTAGAGAACTATCGGCTGAACGAGCTTATAATATGGCTGGAATCAAGCCGGAAGATGTGGATATAGCTGAAATTCATGACTGCTTCAGTGTCGCTAATCTTATTGCTGCCGAAGGCCTCGGCTTCTTTGAGTTTGGCAAGTCGGGTGAAGCCTGGGAAAGGGGTGAGGCTGATATCGGAGGTAAAGTAGCTATAAACCTCTCCGGTGGGCTCAAGGCTAAAGGTCATCCTATAGGTGCCACCGGTGCTGGTCAAGTGTATGAAATAGTAAAACAATTGAGGGGTGAAGTGGAGCATGGGAGACAGGCACCGGAACCTAAGATAGGGTTGACTGACACATTGGGAGGCGATGGCGGCACGCTTTGTAACCTGATTCTGCAACGGGGCTGGTAAGATAAAGGACTAGTTCTAGGAGGCTAAAAGTGGAATATAAACTTACTTTTAAAGAGTATAATGAGGCGCTTAAGAAAGATAAGCTGTTAGGGTTAAAGTGTAAGGAGTGTGGCAAAATTAATGTGCCACCAAAGATGGTTTGTGGCCAGTGCACCAGCCTGGATATGGAAGTTGTAGAACTGAGTGGCAAAGGTAATATCCAAACCTTTACTACTGTCTTTGTAGCTCCAGAGGGACGCGAGGCTGAGGCACCTTATACTATAGTGATGGTTGAGCTTGATGAAGGTCCCTGGATAGCGGGTAATTTAATCGATATTGACCCAGGTAAAGTAACTATGGAATTAATCGGTAAAAGGGTAAAGTTGGGGCATAAGGTATTCCCGGGGGATAAGTATTCAGCCGGTGATATGGCTAGACCGCTCTTTAGCTTCGAAAGTTAAATCTTTATTCCTGGGCTTTCTCGCATGAGACTCCGGGCAATAGTCATTCGCTGCATCTCATCGGTGCCTTCATAAATTCCAATAATTCGGGCATCACGGAAATAGCGCTCTAGAGGATAATCTTTAATATAGCCATAGCCTCCATAAATTTGTATGGCTTTAGTAGTAACAGACATAGCTGCCTCGGAAGCGAAAACCTTGGCCATAGCTGCCTCTTTAATGAAAGAGAGTCCTTTGGCCTTGATATAGGCTGCCCTATAGGTTAATAACCGGGCAGCATCAATTTGCGTGGCCATATCAGCCAGCATCCATTGGATTGCCTGAAAGTTAATGATCGGCTGACCAAACTGCTGGCGCTCTTTGGCATAGGCTAAACACTTATCAAAAGCTCCCTGAGCAATACCCACCGCCTGAGCTGCGGCATTAATCCGGCTTGAATCTATCGCCTCAAGGGCGATTTTAAGACCCTCGCCTTCCTTACCCAGTCGATTTGCCTCAGGGACAAAGCAGTCTTGAAATATTAGCTGTGCCGTTGATGTTGCTCGTATGCCTAACTTATTCTCTAGCTTACCTATAGAAAAACCAAGAGTGCCTTTCTCAACAATGAAGGCAGTAATGCCTTTGTGCTGCAGTGCCTTATCAATAGTGGCAAAAATGAGTATAATTTCTGCTTCATTACCATTAGCACAAAAGAGTTTAGTTCCGTTAAGGATATAGCCATTATTATCCTGGGTGGCAGTAGTCTCTATGGCGGCAACATCACTACCAGCGCCAGCTTCGGTCAGAGAAAAACAGGCTAACTTTTCTCCTTTAGCTATAGGAACGACGAAGCGTTGCCTTTGCTCCTCATTGCCGAAATCATATAGGGGTTGACCAGCAAGTCCTGCGGTGACAGAGTAGATAGTGCTAGTAGCAGCACAGACACGCCCTATCTCCTCTATAACAATGGCAAATTCAAGTGGCCCCTCACCACTACCCCCATACTCTTCAGGGAAAGGGATACCCATCAACCCAAGCTCGGCCATCTTCCTTATGCTGTCAGCGGGGAATCGGGCTTCTTCATCTATTTGGGTTGCAATTGGCTCAAGCTCTTTGGTGGCAAAGTCTCGTATCATTGTCTTGAGCATCTTCTGTTCTTCGGTCAATGAGAAATCCGTCCTTACCCCTCCTAACCAGGCTTCTTAATCAATTAGTAGTCTATTCCCCCTCGGGCTTTTATCCCCCTCTCGTAGGGATGTTTAACCGTCACCATCTCGGTAACTAAATCTGCTGCGTCAATAAGTCTAGGGTCGGCATATCTCCCGGTAAGTATAAGCTCTACGTTCTTGGGCTTATTTTTTATTAACTCTAATACCTTACTTACCTCCAAAAGCTTCCACCCAACGGCTACGTTTATCTCGTCAAGTATCACCACATCATAGTTACCACTGTGTATAACCTTACGAGCCTTGTCTAAACCTTTTCTGGCTTGTTCTTTTGCCTCCGGTTTAATATTGTTCGGGTCAACAAAGTAATCCTGACCGAAGCTACTGAAGCTAATGTTAGGTAGCTGAGCCAGGATTTGCCGTTCACTATAAGGGTAGCCACCCTTCAGGAAGAAAATGATATGAACTCGTAGGTCATGCCCTAGGGCTCGTAACGCTACGCCTAGTGCTGCCGAGGTTTTGCCTTTACCATCACCGGTAAATATCTCCACTAGCCCTTGGTCAAACGATTTAGACGAAGATTCTGATGATGCCTGATTATCTATCATATAACTTAACCTGTTTAATAGACCGGTTAATAATTTCTAAGGCAGCGGAATTAGGATTGATTTTTCTTCGCACTAAGTCATCTGTTAGCTTTTCTAAGTAATCTTTGTCYATTCCAACTTCAATATAGTTCTTAATAGCACTTTCAATAGCCTCAATCAACTCCAGCTTGGCTCTTTCCTTCCGGCGCTTTTCYAGCCCTCCGCTGGAAATGAGAAATTGTCTGTGCCTAAGGATTTCCTCCACTAATTCCTCAATGCCTTTGCTATTGAGTGCCTCGGTTAACACTATAGCTGGCTYCCAGTCGCTAGCAAGGTAGTTTTTYATCCCAAGCATAAATTGYAGTTCCACTTTTAGRGTACTGGCACCATCTTGGTCAGCCTTATTTATGACATAAATGTCAGCCGCCTCCAGAATACCAGCTTTCATCATTTGAATTGCATCTCCCATCCCTGGGGTCAATATAAGAATACATGTATCTGCAATCTTGGTAATATCTATTTCTACCTGCCCGATACCCACTGTCTCGACCAGGATAATATCTTTGCTCATAGCATCCATTACATGAATCATGCTTATCGCTGCCTTTGATAATCCTCCTGTCCATCCCCGTGTCGCCAAGCTCCTAATAAACACACCTTGGTCAGTAGTGTGCTTTTGCATTCGTATCCTATCCCCCAGTATTGCCCCCCCGGTAAAGGGGCTGGTAGGGTCGGTAGCAATAACACCAACGGTCATATTTCTTTGTCTCAGGATGCTTATTACAGTATCAACCAGTGTGCTCTTGCCCACACCTGAGGCACCGGTTACCCCAACAATGTGAGCTCTTCCAGTGTGGGGGTAGATGCTGCTGAGTTCTTCAACTGCGTTTGGGGCTCCATCCTCAATGCCTCTCATGAGTCTGGCTGCCGCTCGAACATCACCTTCTAATATTTTATTAGCTAGCTCCATATTTACTTGCCCAATACATTAAGCAATGAGGTTATTATAGTGTTGCTGCTAGTAGAAATCAACGGTTGATTCGTTCTCTTACCTGTTGCACTATCACTGGCATTGCCTCTCCAGCCTTAGCTCTAATTAGGACGGTGGCTTGCTCGTCCATAGGTGTAGAGCTGAGGTTAATGATAACCAATTTGGCTCCAGAGCTAGTGGCATACATCGGCATGTAGGCAGCGGGATAAATAACTAGGGTTGAGCCAATGACAATAAATAGGTTGCAGTTATGTGAGCGATTTGCCGCCTCCTGTAATGTCTCTACTGGCAGGGATTCGCCAAAGAAAATAATCTCCGGCTTGAGGAGACCCTGGCATACCTCGCAATCTGGAATGTCTTCACCGGCATCAAGCCTGGCTTTAATCTGCTCATGAGTATAACGCTGCCCACAACTTAGGCATTTTATCCACTTATTATTACCGTGGAGCTCAAATACCTTGTCATCAGGAACCCCTGCCTTTTGGTGGAGATAATCCACGTTTTGAGTAATGACACAGTCCAGCTTACCCAATCTATCCAGCTCGGTGATAGCATGGTGGGCTGGGTTTGGCTCAGCGTCAGTCATTATGCCTTCCTGCTGCAGTTGCCACATCTTTCTCCTGCCTTTAGGGTCGGTTAAGAACTTCTGATAGGTGAAGTCACGGGGGTCGAACCTGTCCCAGATTCCACCAGGACTGCGAAAATCAGGAATCCCCGATTCGGTGCTAACCCCGGCGCCAGTAAAGACGATTATTTTTTGGGCATTAATAATTAATTCAGCAGCTTGCTTGGCAAGAGTATCTAGGTTTTGCTCTTCCATCACATCCCTTCTTTCTTCAATATGGATGCTAAAGCCAATGTTAACTCACTTTACTACCAACGTCAACGTAGTGGATATGGGGCTGTTTATAATCTCCCACAGAACTGGCTGCTAAGGCAACACTGCGGGCAAAAGGGACGTCGGCGACAGACCTCCTTAGCCAGACGGACCAGTAGAGCATGGTATTCATTAAATAACTTGGTATCGGTCGGCAGATTATCCATAAAAAGGGCTTGATAGGCACTGTAGCTATTACCCGCCGGTACCAGACCGATACGGTTGGTGATGCGACGCGTGTAAGCATCAATAACAAAGATTGGCTTATTGGCAGCATATAGAATTATGGAATCGGCTGTCTCCTGCCCAATACCGTGAAGGGACAGGAGTTGTTGACGAAGGTAATCAATATCATGGGCAAACAATTTACTGATGTTGTCATTATAGTGTACCCTAAGCCAGTGAGCGAAGGACTTGAGCTTCAGTGCTTTGGCATTATAGTAACCACAGGGGTGGATAAGCCTGGCAAGTTCAGTCAGAGGCAGCTGGCGTAACGAGCTTGGTGATAATGCCCCGGCTGATTTTAGATTGGCTATAGCCTTCTCTACATTCCCCCAGGCGGCTGACTGGGTAAGGATGGCACCCACTATTATTTCAAATGGCTCCAGTGCTGGCCACCAGCATTGAGGTCCGTAACGGGCCATAAGTTGGTGGTAAATGTCTAGCAGTGTTTGTCTTAACGCTTGATTATCCATGGGGCTATTTTGGTATTAGCTGCTGAATCATATCTCGGGAGGTACGGTTTTATATCAATTACCGGTGTGCCATCAATGGCGCCAAGCCCCCTAACCCTCAGTATATTATCCCGGTGTTTAAGCAATCTAATAGTAACTACTCCTACTGGATTCGGTCTCTGTGGCGACCGGGGGGCAAAAAGACCTACTAAGGGAAGTGCCTGCCTACCCCCAGGGTGAACCTTAGTCGGTAGCTCACCAGTGGGCGCAACTCGGTGCATCCAGTAGACAACTATGATGTGGGAGAATTTCTCCAGTCCATCCAGAGACTCAGTCAGGCTGCTATCCATCACAATATCAGAGATAACTTTTTCCCAGTCTTACTTTAGAGGGCGCTTGACTTCATTTCTGACGATACCTATTGCTTTTAGGCTGGTGCCACGCAACTCATTCATTTTTGGTAACTTCACACCCATTATAACAGCATTATCTACAACAAATGAAGAGAGGCTGCCTTTCAAAACAGCCTCTCTATTATTAGTTATTATCCGAAGTATAGCTATTCCAGCGGAGCCAGGGTTAAGAGCTTTTTGGCAATCTTAGGGTACTTGGCTATGAAGAGCAATTCATCCTCAACGAGAGGCCTTTGTGATTCTACATTGGCATATCTTACCAGTTCCAAGACCTCTCTAGCCTCTTTTTCATTAGCAAATAATACATCCATCTTCCCCATTATGTGGCTGAAGCCAGATATCCCGCTATATTCTCCGGCAATAATTTCTCTCCCGGTTTCTACAAACTTTGGTTTTCCTCTACCTAGCTCTTTAAAGTTGTACAACTCATAGTTTTCAGGGTCCTTTAGAACGCCGTCAGCATGTATACCCGACTCATGGGCAAAGGCATTAGCGCCAACGCCCGGCTGGTTTATCGGGATTGGTATGCCAAAGGCATAGCTGGCGAACTCGGCTATCTTTGCCGCCTTGGTTAATTTTATGGCGCCGCCCAAATGGTATTTCTTCGCAAATCCCTTTGATTTAGTCGCGGCCAGAATGACCGCCACCAGGTCGGCATTTCCAGCCCTTTCCCCAATACCGTTGATGGTAGTATTGATATAAGCATCCTGTCCACCATCTATAGCTCCTTTAGCTCCGGCAATAGAATTGGCCACAGCCATCCCCAGGTCACCGTGGCAATGAAGCTCGATAGGCATGCCCACATTTTCGGCCAGTCCCCTGACCGTCTCGTAAATGGTGAAGGGGTTATCGTAACCAAGAGTATCACAATACCTGAGTCTATCAGCTCCATGTTCTTTGGCGGCAAGTCCGAATTTGATTAGGAAGTTCGGGTCTGTCCTTGAGGCATCTTCAGCGTTAACACCTATGGTCTCGGCGCTAATAGCCTGAGCAGCATCAACTGCCTCGACCATATCATTTATGATGTCATCTTCTGTCTTGTTCCCCCGGAACTTGCCACTAATCATCTGCTCTGATGTAGATATTGAGAGATTAAGGTGCCGGATATTGGGTACCAGCTTAAAAGCCGTCTCTACATCACGGGCAATGGCTCTTATCCATCCTTCCAGACGGATGGGTTGCAGGACTCCCATCCCAGCTAGTTCTAGGTTGGCTTGTAGATAGAGGGATTCGTGCCTGGTCGTGGGGAAGCCAAACTCAGACTGAAAGACCCCCATTTCATTTAGGTAAATATTTATCAAGGTTTTTTCCAGCTTGGATAAGCCAAGCTTCGCTGTCTGTACTCCATCCCGATTGGTGACATCAATAAAGTATATCTTGGGCATAAGCTTACCTTGGGGGAAATTCCACTAGGGAAGTTTAATGTTAACATATACTGACTGCCTTTGGCAAGCCTATGGGCTCGTCCTCAGGGAACCGTTGACAGGGACAATCGACGGTGCTACACTACGCAAATGCTAGCTCGGTGACGCTCCCAGGTCTGCTAGGAAGGGAGTGGTATCATGTGAAGATAAGACAGACTGAAAACTCTGGGTATTAAGGAGGTGAATTATGGTAAGAACTAAGGAAGAAATAGAAAAGGAAATCCTGATATTTTTAAATAAAAGTAGCTCTAAAAAAGCCGATCCATCCGACCCGTATTGGGGAACAAAACCTGGTATCGCCTGTGCTTTGGGAACCTCTAAAGATAACATCCCCCGGGTGACGCCGATTGATTTTTACAATGATGGGTTAACCCTATGGATGACGGGTGACCCTGGCGAAAAATTGGCAACTATTCGTTCTAACCCTAATGTCTCAGTGGGGATTTTTAGTCCAGTAGATCGTTCTAAAGAGAACCGAAGCATTATGTTAAAGGGAAAGGCAAGCTTGGTAATTAAACGCAAACAAGAGGCAATATATATGGAGGTAATTACCAAGCTTGGTATCTTAGATATGTTCAAGAAAGCTATTCGGTCAGGCGTTATTGAAAAGCGGCCTGATTTGGGAATTCCTCCTGGTGAAGATTTTGAAACTCAGCTGGATAAGTTGATGAATATTATTACAATGATTAAAGTAGAGCCTGAAATAATAGCCCTTTTGATCATCCAACCGGATGGGACAGGAGAAAGGTTAGTCTGGGGAAAAGAAGGGTAGTATGAGTTTGCACTCCACCAAATCCCATAGGTATGGAGATTACGGTATTCTAAAATAAGTAAATTGAAATAATAATCCAGTAAAAGCTCATGGGTGGTAATCACCTGAGCTTTGGAAAATGTCAGCTCTTTGACATACCACAATATGAGAGTTTAGTTTTGTCTTAGCTGGGGTAGAGGGATTCTGGCCTAGTCGTAGGGAAGCCAAACTCAGACTAAAAGCTCCCCCTTCCATTTAGGTAAATATCTATCAAGTTTTTTTCCAGCTTGGATAACCAAGCTTCGCTGTCTTACTCCATCCCGATTAGTGACATCAATAAAATAAATCTTGGGCATAAGCTTACCTTCTGGGAATTCCGCTCGGGAGGTTTCGTTTTAACACATACTGACTCCCTTTGGCAATGGTATTTAGTGGCTTTGGACTACTGCGCTTGGCTTAACTTCTCTGCTAGAATAGATACGTTAGACTGTTTTTATTAATTTGAGGGACAACTGTGGAAGAACTGGGCGTTGGTCTTGACCTAGTCATTGTTTTAGCTACTGCCCTGGCTGGGGGTATGTTAGCTCGCCTACTGAGGCTACCCGTCATTTTGGGTTATCTAATAGGCGGTATTGCTGTTGGTCCCCATGGGTTTGGCTTGGTGCACGACCTGGGGACAATAAATACTCTGGCTACCATTGGGGTTATTCTCCTCTTGTTCACCTTAGGTCTTGAATTTTCCTTAAAAGAAGTCATGCGGGTGGGAAGGATTGCTATTTTAGGTGGCATAGTCCAGATACTGCTAACGGCAGCGGTGGGTTTGGCTTTAGGTAGGTTAGTGGGATTTACCATGCTTGAGGCAGTCTTTTTTGGCTTTCTCATCGCTCTTAGTAGCACGATGATTGTGCTTAAGACCCTTATGGAACGAGGAGAGCTTGATTCAGGGCACGGTCGTATTATGATAGGGATTCTTCTGGTGCAAGACCTCAGTGTGGTGCCCCTGATGATTATTATGCCTGCCATAGGTGAAGGAGGAGAAGTATGGCTATCTCTGGGAATAGCTGTTCTCAAGGCGATGGTTTTTATTGGGGTAATGCTGGTTTTAGGCATGTGGGGGTTGCCCTGGCTATTAAGGCGAGTGGCAGCAGGGCGCTCTAGGGAGTTATTCTTGCTGACTGTGGTCACTCTGTGTCTGGCGGCAGCTTTTGGCACCTACTTCTTTGGCCTATCGGCTGCCTTCGGTGCTTTTGTGGCTGGGCTCCTGATTAGCCAATCTGCCTTCGCCCGCCAGGCTTTTGCTGATATTGTCCCCCTGCGTGATACCTTCGTTGCCCTCTTTTTTGTTTCTCTTGGTATGCTTGTTGACTTACATTTCGTGGTTGATAATGTGGCCATTATTGCTGTAGTGGTAACGGTCATAATTGTGGCTAAATTTATCATCTGCTCCCTTATTCCTTGGTTTTTTGGTTATAGCCCTAAGACAGTGCTCTTTGTTGGTATGGGACTAATACAAATAGGGGAGTTCAGTTTTGTTTTGGCTGGGGTGGGTGTGGAAGCTGGCCTTATCTCATCATACATCTACTCTTTGACTTTGACCAGTGCCATCGTCACTATGTTATTGACCCCCTTTGCTTTGGGCTTTGCCTCGTTCCTTTATCGCCGGCTTAGCCAGGGGGAGAGACTAGGTAAGCTACTAGCCAGACGCCCTGACCCAGGTTGGCAGGATAAGCAATGGCAGCTGTCAGGTCATGCTGTAATTTGTGGGCATGGCCGGGTTGGGAGCACTCTAGCTAGAGTTCTAGAGCGACGAAGACTTTCCTATCTGGTTATTGACCTTAACCCTCAAGTCATCTCAAGATTACATTCTGAGGGGGTTCCCTGCATCTATGGAGATGCTGCTAATCCTGAGATACTGGCTCATGCTCAGCTAGACAAGGCGCGTGTCCTTGTTTGTACCTTTGGTGATTTTATAGCTGTGGAGTTAACCACCAGAAATGCCCTGAGAGTCAACCCCAGGCTTGATATAGTGGCTCGTGTTCCCCGTGATGCCGATGTTGAATTGCTAAAGGGCATTGGTGTTTCAGAATTAGTCCGCCCTGAGTTTGAAGCTAGCTTAGAGATAACCCGCCACACTCTACACAGATTTGGTGTAACTAGCCCAGAGATTCAACATATCCTTAGCGGCCTCAGGAGAGAGGGCTAACCTGATACAGAATTATTGTGGTATAAATTCAAGGTGAGCTTGTGATATACTGAACCAGCATGGTGAAAGGGGCGAAAAAAGTAAAAAGTGAGTAGAACAACAGTAGGCATTATCAATGTTACTGGTTATGCTGGCATGGAGCTGGTACGATTACTTTGTCAGCATCCGGAGGTAGAGCTGGTTTCAGTTACCGGGCGGAGTGCTGCTGGGAAGAGGTTAGGTCAGGTTTTTCCCCACCTGGCTCAATTAGATCTGACTATTGAAGTTGAGTTGGGGAACGTTGATTTGGCCTTTTCAGCTATGCCACATGGGGAGAGCGCTAAAGAGGTTATATTATTGCTCAACCGTGGTGTTAAAGTGGTAGATATTAGCGCTGATTTCAGGTTAAAGGACTCCGCAGAGTACCCACGCTGGTATGAGTTTTCTCACCCCGCCCCGCAACTACTCAAACAGGCGGTGTATGGTCTACCCGAGCTATACCGGTCTCAGGTTGCCTCTGCCCAACTGGTGGCTAACCCCGGTTGCTACCCCACCGGGGCAATTCTGGCTTTAGCCCCGATGGTTAAAGAGGGTCTGATTAAGCCTGATATTGTTATTGATAGCAAGTCTGGTGTGTCGGGAGCAGGTAGAACCATCAGCCTCGAGACTCACTATTCAGAGGTCAATGAAGATGTTGCTGCCTATGCTTTGGTAGGGCATAGGCATCTGCCTGAAATCATTCAGGAGTTAAAACTACTTCGCCCTGAACAGTTGCCATTGGTAACCTTTGTTCCCCATCTGATACCGATGACCAGAGGAATACTAAGCACTTGCTATGCCTCCATAGTCTCAGGCAAGGTTGCCGCTGGCAAAAAAGGAGAGGAAGAGCTAAGACAGCTTTATCTGGATTTCTACAGGGATGAACCCTTTGTAAAGATATTAGAATTCTCGCCTCATACCAAACATACCTTGGGCAGCAACCTCTGTCTCCTTTACTCCACTATTGATCACAGAACGGGCAAGCTCATCGTTATCAGTAGCATTGATAACCTGATTAAAGGGGCGGCCGGGCAAGCCATCCAGAATATGAATCTCATGCTGGGCATACCCGAAACTACTGGACTTGAGGCGCTGGCCATATATCCTTGAAATTTTGCCCCAGCTAACAAAATTCATCTCCCTCCTCCTTGAGAGGAGAGGGGGTAAAGGGGGGTGAGGTTAATAATGACTGTTAAATACACTCATCTCGAATTAAATAAGGATATAAGCTGTATGGCTGGCTTTTATACGCCACAGAAAGAAGTAAGGCTGAAGCATAACAACAGAGAAGTTTTATATGTAATTGGGCGGGCGGTGATAGAATCTTCCTGCTGTGGTGTTGGCAACTGGGGGTATGCCTTAGTGCCAGGCTATATAGTTAGCTGGCAGAATGAGAGGAGTGCTGCTGGTTTGCCGGTATCGGAAGTAGAACCAATTTCCGATGAAGTCTCACAAAGTAGCATAAGAAAGATTATCAGGGAAGTAGAGAATATCTCCCAAATTGAGTTCTGGCAAGCTTAGCCACGATGCAGGATGAGGAAAGTGACCAGCAATGCCGGTCTAGGTGTTAGCCCTAATAAGTTCCGCTCTGTTGACTACATCAAGATTACTATCTTTGGCTTTGCTCTAGCTGCCCTTTGGGGTAGCCTACACACCATTATTCTTCAAGTGCGGCTGCTGGACTTTGTTGCTGAGTCACAGAAGAATACCTACCTTGGGCTGCTCACCTTTACTGGATTAATGCTGGCTATGATAGTCCAGCCGATAGCTGGAGCAATTAGCGACCGCTCCAGCTTTGGCTGGGGGCGCCGCCGACCTTACATCCTCCTTGGCATTATACCGGCTATTCTGCTTCTGCCCGGGATAGGTCTCGCCGGTGGCTATATCACTATTTTCGTCATTTATTGTCTGCTACAGGTTAGCTGCAATACGGCCATGGGTCCGTACCAGGGCTTTATTCCTGACCTTGTTCCAGGGGGAAAGAGGGGGCTGGCTTCAGGGGTGAAGACCTTGCTTGAGATAGGGGGTGGGGTTGCCCTGATATATCCGATAGCACTTTTTATGGACAGCTACTCTGCCGGTCAAGGAGAGTTCTGGCTATGGCTAAGTTTGGGTATGCTGGCTGTCGTCCTGCTGGGTACCATGGTGGCTACTGTGGTGACAGTTAAGGAGCGACCTGGGGCTGGCGGCTCTCAATTGCCTTTGCTGCCAACTCTGTATAAGAGTTTCAAGGTTAGTATCAAGACCCATCCTAATTTTGTACGATTTCTTATATCCCGCCTCCTTCGCTTTATTAAGAAACACCCTGATTTTGTCTGGTTTCTGGTATCTCGTCTCTTTATCCTAATGGCATTCACTACCTTGCAGACCTTTGCTCTATATTTCCTTAAGGATGTGGTTGGTGTAGCTGATCCAGCGGCAGCAACGGCAAGGTTTTCAATTGTGGTTGTGGCTGGCATGCTGGTTCTGGTCTATCCTGCTGGGCGTCTGTCAGATAAGATAGGGCGTCGACCAATTGCTATCTCTTCAGGCATCCTCGGTGCTCTAGGAGTTGCGTTGATATTCCTGTTTCAACACAGCTACATGGCGATAATAGTCTGTGGCGGTCTGGTAGGAATCTCATTTGGAGCTTTTATGAGCGCTAACTGGGCTCTGGCTATTGACTTAGTACCCAAAGGTGAGGAGGCACGCTACCTTGGATTAACCAATATAGCTACTGCGGGTGGTGCTGCCTTAGCACGCCTCATCGGTCCGCTGATTGATTTCTTTAATGCCTCTAGCCCTAACTTAGGCTACTCAGTTATGCTTCTAGCTTGTTGTATCTATTTTATTGTCGGTTCAGCGCTGCTACTGAAAGTTAGGGGACGGCGTTAACTAAACTAGGGTAACAGCGTTTTGAACCCTAAGGCGGCAAGCAATACAAAAACTACATATAGTAAGGTTCTGCCTAACCAGCATAGAAGGAAAAACTTCCAAAAGGGAAAGCGAAGGGCACCAGCAGCTATTCCGGCTAGGTCAAAGAAGAAGGGCACTACTGAAAAGATGAAGATAGTCATAGCTCCCCATCTCCTCATCCAGCCCTCCACCCTGTTATACATCTTGCTTCTTTCTACAATCCCGCGTCCACTATAGCCAGCCATATAACCGGTTATCTCCCCGATAGCTGCCCCAGCCCCGCCAACCAACCCCACAATAATTGGACCAACTGGCCCCGTAACTGGGTAGAGAACAACACTTATCTCGGAAAGTATCACTAAGACAGCACCGGGGAGAATAATAGTGGCATTCCCAATCAAACTGATAAGGAAAGCGCCCCCATAGACATAATCTTCTAGTTCGATAAGCCTTTCTGGGTGGCGTCCGTAAACAAGGTGAATGCCAACCGTAATAGCTATAATCAGGAGCAGGATTAATAGTGGAATAAGCCTCTTCTTTAGCCAGTTCCTCTTCTCCGCTCCAGCCTGCTTTTCTTTACTAATTATCTTACTCATTTTGTATCTGGTCTCATTGTAACATATTGGGGGCGGGTGTTGAGGTTAGGGCACAATCTGCAAATTGACTTGGTATATGGTTCATGTTATCATAAGCAAAAGGCTGGAATGTATGTCAGCGCTGAGCGAGCTTTACCAAGAAATCGCACTCTGCCAGCAGTGTGAAATAGCTAAATATCGAATCAAAGTGGTGCCCGGTGAGGGGATGGAGGATGCCGACCTAATGTTCATTGGGGAGGCACCAGGCTGGCATGAAGACCAGCAAGGGCGTCCCTTTGTTGGTCCGGCAGGGCTATTCTTAGATGAGCTTCTGGCTTCTATCAATTTAAAACGTGAGCAGGTCTATATTGCTAATGTGATTAAGTGTCGGCCACAGGGAAATCGTGACCCTCTACCTGTTGAGATACTTAACTGCCGTCAGTGGCTAGAACGCCAGATTGAGTTAATTAGCCCAAAGATGATTGTAACCCTGGGGCGCTACTCTATGGCAATGTTCTTTCCAGGCAAGAGTATAAGCAAAATTCATGGTACGGATCAAAGGCGGGATAATGTCATCTACTATGCCATGTACCACCCGGCGGCGGCTCTTCACCAGCGAAGTCTTCGCCAGGCGATAGAAGAGGATATGCTTAAGATTCCATCACTTCTAGCCCAGGCAGAAAGTATAACAGAAGCAAAACAACAACCGCAGCAATTAAGCATGTTTTAGGTCTAAAATTGTGACTAAGCCAAGACTCAAGATAATCCCACTCGGTGGGTTAAGCGAAATTGGCAAGAACATGATGGTGATGGAATATGAAAATGACATCATCGTCATTGATGCCGGGCTTATGTTTCCTGGGGCAGAAACGTTAGGTATTGACTTGGTAATCCCCGATTTTAGCTACCTGCTGGAGAAACAGGAAAAAATAAGGGGTATAATCATTACTCACGGTCATGAGGACCATGTTGGGGCTCTGCCTTATTTACTGCCTCAGCTTAATGTGCCTGTCTATTCCACAAAGCTTACTCAGGGTCTTATCTCAGTCAAGCTCAAACAGCGAAGGGCACACTCAGGGGCTGAGCTTGAAGTGGTACCGCCTGGTGGCAGGATTACGCTGGGAAAATTCAGAATCGAAGTCTTCCCGGTTTGCCACAGCATACCTGACTCAGTAGGTTTAATCATCTATACCCCAGTTGGCACCATAGTTCATAGCGGAGATTTTAAGCTTGACTACACACCAGTTGATGGTAAACCGACCGACCTATCTCGTCTGGCTCAACTAGGAGCCCAAGGGGTTTTGCTTCTCCTCTCTGACTCCACCTATAGTGAGCTACCTGGCTATACCCCTTCAGAAAGGGTGGTTGGTGAGGCCCTGGACCATATCATGGCTGAGGCATCAGGAAGGGTGATTGTAACTACCTTTTCCTCGCTAGTGTCTCGCATTCAGCAGGTTATTGATGCTGCTGTTAAGTACCAGCGTCGTGTCTTTGTTGTTGGGCGTAGTATGAGTGATACGGTGCGCATAGCCCTGGAGTTGGGTTATCTTAATGCCCCTGAGGGGATACTGGCTCGGTTTGATGAACTCCGAGGTATGCCTCGTAATAAAATCGTCTTTGTTACCACCGGGAGCCAGGGGGAGCCTACATCGGCTCTGGTTCGCATGGCTAACCGAGACCACCGCCAGCTTCATATACTTTCCGGCGACACAGTAATTATTTCAGCAACCCCCATCCCAGGCAACGAAGCACTAGTCAACAGAACCGTGGACAATCTTTTTAAGCAAGGGGCTCAAGTATTTTACGATAGGGTGGCCCAGGTTCATGTCCATGGCCATGGCAGCCAAGAAGAGCTAAAACTGCTGCTGAACTTAGTCAAGCCAAGGTTTTTTATGCCTATCCACGGCGAATTTCGCCACTTAACCCTCCATGCTAAATTAGCCGAGTCAGTAGGCATCCTAAAAGACAACATCTTCGTGCTGGAAGATGGTGATATCTTTGAGCTTACTCCATGGGCGGGCAAGGTAACGGGTAAGGTTAGTGCAGGCAATGTGTATGTCGACGGTCTGAGTGTGGGTGATATCGGCAGCGTTGTTCTCCGTGACCGAAAGATGCTATCGCGGGATGGGATAGTAATGGTGATTATCGCTATTAATCGGCAGACAGGCAAGTTAGTAGGACGTCCTGATATTGTATCCCGAGGTTTTGTCGATACTAAAGAATCTAGGGATATGATAGAGGAGAGCCGTAACCTAGTAGCTCGGACCCTGGACCATGGTCGTGACCGACCTGCCGACTGGGGCTTCATCAGCACCAAGGTTAGAGACGTACTGCATAAATTTTATTACGACCAGACTAAACGCCGGCCTATGATTCTTCCCTTTATGGTAAAGGTGTAGCTTAAAGCAACCGGGCTCACTGAGGGGTTATATGGCAAAGAGGAAAGCCAGTATTGGGGGCAAACCCAGAGGCAAGCCAAGAAGAAAGTCGTGGTGGCACCGGCTATTCCACTTTATAGCCCTGCCACTGGTATGGCGGCTTATGCTGGTGGTCATAATTGTAGTACTCTTATACTGGCAGTGGTCGGCTCTGGTTTCATGGGCTACGAGACTGTTTGGTTGGGGGCTAGTCCTGGTAGTCATAGCTCTCGGCATCATAGGCGGGGTGCTATGGCGAGGGAAACTATCCTCGTTTATCTATCATTGGAATCGGTGGCTGGGTGGTGTTGCCTTTATCCTAACTGTCTGGGGGATACTAGCCCTTTTCCATGTTGGTGGTAGTATTGGTCAGGGTATCATTGGCTCTCTAGATTTTGTCGGCATCCTTCGGATACTGGGACTAGCTATCATAGGTATCATCCTTGTCGCCCCTGGGGCTTGCTTCCACCTAGTAGCCAATTCCATTTCATGGTTAGGTAAACGATTGAAAAGACGACCGGCTCCTGAACCGACCCGTGAACCTGAGCCAGTATTTCCTTCAGTTACCGAAACTCCTAAACCCCTGGAGATAAAGCCAGAACATTCCGAGGTGAAACTGGAAAAGAAGCCCATAATCCCAGCGCTTTCCCAGACTGAAGAGCAACTAACCCAAGCCCAACGGGAACTAAAGCAGGTAGCCAGTGAGGTGTGGAAGAAATACGGTGAATCACCGGCATTAGTCACTGTTGATGGCTGGCGGTTACCCCCTATTGATATTCTGGACACGTCTCCTGAGGTTGAGTTTAGTCACGCTGATAACGTACAAAGAGCCAAGCTTATTGAGGATGCTTTAGCTAGTTATGGCGTCGATGCTAAGGTAGTGCAGATAAATGCTGGACCAACAGTAACTCAGTTTGGGATAGAACCGGGCTGGGACAGGAAGACAAAGGGAATAAAGGAAAGGGATAGGGACGGAAATGTCAAGGTTAGGATGGAGGAGGTATCCAAGACAAGGGTTAAGGTGGAGAGGATTACTTCACTGGCTAATGACCTTGCCCTTAGCCTAGCGGCGCCCAGTATCAGGATTGAGGCCCCGGTGCCGGGTAAACCGGTGGTAGGTATTGAGGTGCCTAATACAATTACAAGCCTGGTTAGCCTGCGGGGGGTAATAGAGACTAGTGTTTTTCAGAAAGTGGAGACCAGGTCTAAGCTATGTCTGGCATTAGGTAAGGGGGCGGGTGGTGAAGCTGTAGCTGCTGACCTGTCTCGGATGCCCCACTTGCTTATTGCTGGGGCTACGGGAAGTGGCAAAACCGTTTGCTTGAATTCTATTATCTGCTGCCTGCTACTACATAATACCCCTTACGATGTCAAGTTTATTATGATTGACCCCAAGAGGGTAGAGTTGACCCCGTTCAACGGTACACCTCACCTGGCTACCCCGGTCATAGTTGATACCAGTAAAGCCTTAAGCACGCTCCGCTGGCTTAGTCAGGAAA
>DUER01000146.1 GCA_011192075.1 Dehalococcoidia bacterium
AGGCTGGGTTTAGTGGTAGATTAAAAGAGGTTACCTATGACTAGGGTAATTAGTGAAGACGTAGGAAGGTTTAGTCAGCACTATCCCAAGTTAGTCATGCTAGTTACTGCCCAAGCTAAAGGAAAGGGAAATGCTATGGCGGTAGCCTGGCATACCTCTATCTCATTTAAGCCACCTCTTTATGGAGTATCCGTCTCTCCCAAGCGGTTTACCTACCAGCTTATCGTTGACGGTAAGGAGTTTGGAATTAATTTTTCGCCCTTTGAGGCAGCCGAGCTAATTGCCTCCGTGGGTGGCAGTTGTAGTCAAGAAATAGATAAATTCCAGAGGTTTAATATTGCCACAAGCAAGCCAGTCAAAGCAGCAGTGCCCATCTTGGAGGCGGCCTATGCTGCCTATGAGTGCAAGCTGGTTGATGACAGAGGCTATGGTGACCACAGGTGGTTAGTGGGGGAAATTGTAGCGGTGCACTTGAGAGAGGAGACTTTCACTGCAAACGCAATTGTGGCTCTGGATAAAGTTAACCCATCTCTATATCTGGGGGATGAGCATTACCTTACTGCAGCCAAGAACACAATAAGACGCCTTGACCGTGAGGTCTATGGTAAGCGTTAAAGGCATATTATAGTGTCTCGTAGTTGATTGGCTAAGTGTACCTAGAAAAAACAAATTAAGGTATGAAGCTAACACAATCGACAAATTTACATTACGCATGGGTGATAGTTATTATCTGCGCTGCTATCCTAGCCTCAGCTGGATTTGCATTTTACCCCTTCGGCATACTTTTAAAGCCTATAACGGAGTCGTTTGGTTGGGGGAGAGGATCCCTATCAGCCGCTCTTTCCCTCGCTACAGTAGTGGGTGGGGTTCTTGGTATTCTTAGTGGAAGATTAAGTGATAGATTTGGTCCCCGACCCATAGTTATAATTGGTGGTCTATTAAGCGGAATAGCATTCTTACTGCTGCCACAAATCAGTGCACTGTGGCATGTATTTTTAATTCTGGGAATTCTTATGGGGATTGGCGGTGCTTTTTGTATTATCCCGGTTATGCCCCTAATACCCCGGTGGTTTACAAAGAGGCGGGGAATAGCCATGGGGATTGCTATGTCTGGTTTCGGCATAGGAGGTATAATTGCACCACCCCTAACTCAATGGCTCATATCTACCTATGATTGGCAGTGGTCCTGTAGGATTCTGGGTTTAATAACCCTTGTAATCATTATCCCCGTGGCTCAATTTTTAAAACCTAGTCCCCAGCAAGTAGGTCTCAAACCATACGGAGAAGATGAACTCACAGAGGATAAACAGTCCCAGAGTTCAGCCATGGGCGGGCTTTCTCTTACCCATGCAATCAGAACCAGAGGGTTCTGGCTTTTCGGTTTAATACAAACCTGCGCGCTTTTCTGTCCGGCAACGGTAATGATTCATATTGTCGCCCACGCAACTGACATTGGGATTCCAGCAGTAACAGCGGCCACTATATTATCATTCGTTGCTGGATTTGCTATTATCGGACGACTTGCCATAGGCTTTATCTCTGATAGGATAGGAGGTAAACTTTTACTAACTGTTTGCCTTACCCTGATAACATTGGCTCTAATATGGCTTCTATTTGCCAAAGAAATCTGGATGTTCTATCTGTTTGCCGCAGCATTTGGTCTTGCCAATGGGGGTTTTACTACACTATTCCCAGTCGTATCAGCAGAATTATTTGGCCTGGTGTCTTTAGGTGTAATAATTGGGGGGCTCGCAATTTTTGCCACACTAGGAGAAGCTTTAGGAGCACCTGTAAGTGGAGCTATCTTTGATATAACCGGAAGTTACAGGATAGCTTTCTTAATTTGTATAGGGGCTTGTACCGTGGCTGTCATTCTTAGCTTAGTTTTACTAAGACATGAGGGTATAACTGGTATGGTGAGGGAGTGACCTCACGAAGCCTCACTAAGAAAGGGTATACTAATATTAATAGCTCTATGACAAGTGTTAAAGGAGGACTAAAGTGTTTGATGAGGCTGAAATCATAACAGCAGTAGCTTCTATAATCAAGGCTATTGGAGAAGACTGCGAAAGGGAAGGCTTGGTAGATACTCCAAGAAGGGTGGCTGAAATGTACACCGAGCTCTTTGCGGGAATCGGTATCGACCCCAAAGAGGAGCTGACAGTAGGTTATGAGCTAGGGCACCGGGAAATGGTAATTGTGAGGGACGTCCCTTTTTATTCTATGTGTGAGCATCACCTTTTACCATTTTACGGCACAGTTCATATCGGCTATATCCCTGATGTTAGCGGGCGTGTTGTAGGTATTAGCAAATTAGCCAGGGTTGTGGATATCATTGCCAGACGCCCCCAAATTCAGGAGAGGATGACTACTGAGATTGCCAATGCCATTTTTGACGG
Organism: Dehalococcoidia bacterium; assembly: GCA_011192075.1. Lineage (GTDB taxonomy): Bacteria > Chloroflexota > Dehalococcoidia > Dehalococcoidales > S120 > S120. The sequence continues at coordinate 2,400 of DUER01000146.1, forward strand.
TCTTAAGCCAGACGGGGTGGCAGTAGTGGTGCATGCAGAACACCTGTGTATGATTATGCGTGGCATCAAGAAGCCAGGGAGTAACGTTATTACCTCAGCCATCAGGGGTGCCTTCCGCCGCAAGCTAGCCAGCAGGGCTGAATTTTTCTCCCTGATACAAGGTAAATAGGTTGTCATCCCCTTACTAACAGTTAAAAGCCGGGTCATCCCAGAATATATCGTTTAATTCAAACACTGGTCCATCCTGGCACACTTGTTTAAGACCACGTTTTGTCTTCAAGCTGCAACCGTAGCATATTCCAAGCCCACAGCCCATCCTCACTTCCAGGGAAACCTGAACTGACTTCGCTTCCAGGAGTTGCTGGCCTTGAGTAGCCATAGCCCGATACATTGAGATAGGTCCACAGGCAAAGGTTTGGTCTGCCCAGTGACCAAAATTGGGCAAGAGGTCAGTTATCATGCCCTTTCTACCGGTAGTTCCATCCTCAGTGGCAATGACAAGCTCCGCTTCAGGCAGTAGTAAGTCCCTGGGGTAAAGTTGGGCAGTAGTTGGTGCTCCCAGAAGTAATGTTACCGAGCATCCCTGATTCAGAGCTTCTTGAGCCAGAAAGTATAGTGGGGCAATACCAATGCCCCCAGCCACTAATAACAGGTTATGTGAGTCAGGATGAATGGAATAGCCGTTACCCAGCGGTCCGAGCAGGTCTACAGTATCACCAGCCTGGCATTGAGCTAGCCAGTATGTGCCTTTCCCGACTACGGTGAATAAAAGAGCCAGTTTAGCCTTGCCTAGTTGATGGATACTCAACGGACGGCGTAGTAAAGATTCTTCCCCACATTGAACCATGACAAATTGTCCCGGTTGTGCTATTGAGGCTATCTGAGGAGATTCCAGCCAGATAAGGTAAACGCCGGGCGTGACTTCAATGTTGGAAGTAACAGAAGCAGTAGCCTGATTCACCGTGGTTTCCTTTCATAGTCAAACTCCGCCGCTTGCCCGATAACAATCGGCCCCGAACCGATGATTAAGACTTTAGATGGTTTAGACATGTGATTAATTCCTCTTTGCCTCTTAGAAATCAATCTTTTTGAGTAATAAACTTGCGAACGCCAGATACTCAAGAGTTTTATATGGGTCTTTCATTTCAATTAAGTCGTGTGCTTTTGGGTTTCTTATTCCCTCTGTAGCTCCCATGAATAATAACTTGAAACCTTCCTGCTCATTTATATCAGTATCGGTTATGAGTGCATTTAGCTTAATCAAAGGTTTTTTTCATCAAATACCTTTGCCATTAGTGGCCTATCTTTCATGCCTCTTAATTCATTTAGAGACATACCTGATTTTTCTTTGACGAAATTATTAACGGCTTTGAAGGCTTCAAGAATTGCTGATGCATAGTTACCCGTTTTGAAGAGAGACTCGTTAACTTCAACAACTTTGGGATGTAAGCACATTGCATCAACTATCTTAAGAGGCGATTCTACAACCACACTTTTTGTCTCTTGTAACTCTAATCCAGCTAGAGGCGTCAATTCTAGTTTACCAATAGCTTCGTTAGTAGCGTCGATACAAAGACCAAGTCCAGTTAGTTTACTTGGTAAGTAACCACTTGGGCTCAAGCCATCAGCCCAGATTTCACAAACCTGTCCGAACTGAGTATAGTATTGTTTATTTGTTAATTGGGCTATTATTGTTTTTAGTAAACCCAATTTGTGCACAAGCTTTTCTCTTAAGCTATCTCTATTACGTATTTGAACTTCTGCGAGCTTTTCTTTAGACCAAACGTATCTATTGTAGGATTTTAGTTTTTTATAGAAGTCTTTTAGTTCACCAATTATCTTTTGTTTTTCAGCCTCATCCATCTTCTATCTACCTCACCCCCCTTAATTCCCCTCTCCTCCTGGCTAATGTGTCATTGCGAGCTCTCCCATTGAAGGGCGAAACAATCTCATCTTTTAGTTTGCTTCGTCGCTCCGCTCTTCGCAATGACTTCTATGCTCCAAGAAAGAAAATCTATTATGTAAAGTGGGGCTTTCGTCTCTCTTTAACTCTCCTTCACCGCAATGGAGTCGTCTTTATAGACCAGCTTCCCCTGTGATATAGTTGCCATTACCTTACCTTTCAGCAGTGAGCCATCTAAGGGAGTATTTTTACCTTTGGAGGCGAAACCCCTGGTATCCACTACCCAATTCGTATCAGGGTCGAACAGGGTAATATCAGCAGAGGCTCCACTAGCCAGTGTGCCCAGTTTCCCATACTTATTACCAATAATCTTGGCTGGTTCGCAGGTAAGCTTAGAGATAAGGGTAGACAGGGTTAGCTGCCCATCGTGCACCAAACTCATAAGGCTGCCTAGGGCGGTTTCAAAGCCACTGATACCAAAGGGGGCAAGAGTAAATTCGCAGAGCTTATCCGCTTCAGTATGAGGGGCATGGTCAGTGGCGATGATGTCAATCACATTCTCTTTAAGTCCCTGAATCAGGGCTTGAATATCCCACTCAGTCCTCAGGGGTGGATTTACCTTGGTATTGGTATCATAGCCGACGACCTTCTCCTCAGTCAGGATCAGGTGGTGGGGGGTAACCTCAGCGGTAACCCTGATACCTTTCTTCTTAGCACGACGAATAAGGTCAACCGAGCCTTCAGTGGTAACATGGGCAATGTGCAGTCGCCCTCCGGTTAACTGGGCCAGAGCTAGGTCACGGGCAACTATAATCTCTTCAGCAGCGGCTGGTATGCCACGAAGACCCAGCTTGGTGGATATTATACCTTCATTCATCTGTCCACCCTCAGTGAGGACTGTATCCTCACAGTGGTCAATAATGGGTAGGCCAATGACACGGCTGTAGTCTAATGCTTGCCGCATAAGGCGTGAATCCACAGCTGGCTCGCCATCATCGCTAAAGGCAATCACCTCGGCTGAAGCCAGCTCACACATTGGGGCTATCTCCCTCCCCTCTCTACCCTTGGAGATACAGCCTATAGGCAGGACACGGACTACCCCTTCTAGAATCGCTTTTAATTTTATGTAATCTATCACCACTGTATTATCCAGCGGTGGGTTGGTATTGGGCATGCAACAGATAGTGGTAAAACCACCTCGGGCTGCGGCTTGGGTTCCGGTAGCAATAGTTTCCTTCTCCTCAAACCCGGGCTGTCTGAGATGACAGTGGAGGTCAATAAATCCGGGGCAGACTATTAGCCCCTCGGCGCGAAGGACATCATAATCTGGCTGGGGTAGGGTTATTTCTCCCTCGCCCAGCCATGAGATTTCATCTTCAGTAATTAGTAAATTGCCAATTTCATCTATCCCCTGGCTGGGGTCGATTATATGACCACCCTGGATAAGCAAGGACCTCATTGTTCCTTACTCACCTTCACTTCATCACTACCCTGGTGACGCGCGGTAGCGTAGCGACTAGGCTTAAAACCATGAGCCTTAGCTTCGCTCTCTGAATCGAAAAGAATCAGGTTCTCCGGTTTAATCTTTCCAGCCCAGTGGCTGTCAGCGCTATGGTATTTTTTATTATCCAGGGTTCCATCATGCCAGTCTGAACTGGCGATGTACCGCGGGTGAACTTCATGTTCGCAATAGATACACCGCAAGGTTAAGGGCTGCTTGTTTATAATTTTGAATTCGGGCTTTATATACTTTGTTTCAGTTACCTGTACTGACACACATTGTGGATTAGCGCACTTGACCCCAAAATCTCGTCTATACACGGCATATTCCTTTTTCTGAGTAAAGGAATCCACTTCCCCTGAAATGGAAAATTCCTTTGCTCCCAGTAAGAGAGCTATGAGCGCCATCCGAATCGGTACTCCTCGTGCCGCTTGTTTAAAGTACATACTCCTCTGGTCAGCATCCAGTTCATAGGCTAACTCATCAACACGGGGTAACGGGTGCATAACCAGTGTTCTCTTAAACTCCTTTTCCCTGAGGAGTTTCTTATCTACTACTGGGTAATCCTCTTTTAACCCCTCTCCTTCGGTTTTAGCTACCAGTCTCTCTAGCTGAAGTCTAGTAACGTAAAGAGCATCGACTCCCGTCTTCAGCTCGACCTGAACACTAATGTCAGGCATCATTGCTAGTTGATGTGGCTCGCTTGGCGTCATGTATATAGCATCCAAGGGAAAAAGTCTTCCTTTGACTACCTGGCCTAGAGCCTCATACCTTTTAAACTCACCTGTATATTCTGTGGTTAGTTTCCTTATAATATGCTCTGGAAGCTCAAGACCTGAACCGGGACGGAAGAGAATAGTGGCACCAAATCTGGCCAGGGCATAAATCAATGAATGTATAGTTCGTCCATATTTTAAGTCTCCCCATAGAGCAATCTTTAACCCCTTGATGGTTTGTTTCTCCTTCTTAATAGTGGAAAGGTCACACAAGGTCTGGGTTGGGTGTTCATGCCCTCCATCACCAGCGTTTATTACCGGGACACCAGCATAGTCGGCAACCACCTTGGCTGCTCCCTCCCAGGGGTGTCGGATAACAATTATGTCGGCGTAACTGCCGACCACTCTCGCCATATCAGCGATGCTTTCACCTTTAGCCAGCGAAGTTGCCCCGATATCAACTGCACTTATAACACTACCCCCAAGTCGGTGCATCGCTGTCTCAAATGACAGCCGTGTCCTGGTGCTAGGTTCAAAAAATAGGCTTGCCATAATCTTGCCGTGGCATACGCCAAACTGTTCATTCATCGAGTCTGACATCTCATCAGCCATGGAAAACAGAGCTTCTATTTCCCTATTGGATAAATCATCTATAGTAACCAGACTTCTATTTACCATAGCCATAGTAACTCCTTTTTTAGTAGTCTACCTTCTCAGATTCACCCACCATAGGCATATCGTTAGCGGCACTTATGATGGCAACCTCGTCTACGCTGTCAGTTTCTACTAGTTGAACCTGTATCTCCTCATGTCTGGAACTGGGCATATTCTTACCTACATAGTCAGCCCGTATCGGCATCTCGCGGTGACCTCGGTCTATAAGCACCGCTAATTGAATTAATTGGGGTCGTCCCAGGTCAATAAGAGCGTCCATGGCGGCACGGGTGCTCCGTCCAGTATACAGGACATCATCAACTAAGATTACGGACTTGCCATCAATGCTGACCGGGATATCAGTGCCATGGACGACAGGTCGCAGATTTAGTGAGGAAAGGTCATCACGATAGAGGTTGATATCTAGAGCGCCTACGGCTATTTTTAATCCCTCGAAGTGTTCTATATTGGCCGCCAGTCGCTTAGCCAGAGGCACACCACGAGTGTGCATGCCAACTAGTATCAGGTTATCAACCACCTTGTTGCACTCTATGATTTCGTGGGCAATGCGAGCCAGAGTTCGCATGATATCCTCTGGGCTCATTACGATTTTTTTAGGCACAAAAAAACCTCTCACCTTAGCTGGCAAGAGGTATTATCAGTCGCCTTATCTTTTCCCTTGCCAGCCTCACCGGACTGGCTTAAAGGCTCAGCCTCTAAATAGTAATTATACCACATTTATCAAAATAATTGCAAGCTTTTAAGTCTACGGTTGTTTATTATTAGGCCCATTTTGGATGGGCGTAATCCTTTTAGCCAACTAAAGAAGGTCAATCTTACGGTATTGAAATTGTCTATAAATCTTACCCTCTTGCTTCCCCTTGAAGTCGGTTCAGAATTCCTATACTTCTGGTAGGTAAATTAGTCGAAAGCCCATTCCACTTCTAGAGATTGTTCTTCCGACGAAAGGTGCCTTTAGTAACCTTGCATAGTTGCACCAGAATTAGCATAAATGGAACCTCAGTCAGAACGCCAACCACTGTAGCCAGAGCTGCCCCGGAGGTTACCCCGAAGAGGGTAGTAGCTACAGCAATAGCCACCTCAAAGTGATTGCTGCCGGCAATAATCGCTACCGGTGCGGCGTCCTCGTAGGTTAGCTTCATAACTCTGGCAGCAATATAGGTAGCACCAAATACCACCAGTATGTTGACGAATATCCCTACAGATATCATGCCGATGATGGCCGGTAATTCTATTATCAGGTAGCCCTGAAAGGTGAAGAGTACAATTAGTGTTATCAGCAGGGCAATTATTGATAGCTTACCCAAAGGGGGAACTAGCCTGGTTTTAAACCATTCCATGCCCTTTCGTTTAATTACCTGGCTCCTGGTTAGGTAACCAACTACCAACGGTGTGCCAATATATATGGCTACAGATAGGGCTATCGTTTCCCACGGTACCTGTATGCCTGAAATGCCCAGCAAGAACATAGCCAACGGAGCATACAATACCACCATGGCCAGCGAGTTTATCGCCGTCATGACCAAGGTATGTCCCATGTTACCCCTTGCCAAGTAACTCCACACCAGAACCATGGCAGTGCACGGGGCTACCCCCAGAAGTATCAGCCCCCCTTGATAGTCCTGTATTTGCCTCGGGGTTAGAAAACTGTCAAAAATTACACTAAGGAAAAGCCAGGCAAACAGGGCCATGGTGAATGGCTTCACTACCCAGTTGGCAAACAGGGTGAGGGCTATCGGCTTGGGGCTAAGAACTGCTTTCTTAATCTCTTCGAAGCTTATCTGCACCATTATGGGATATATCATGGCAAACATGCAGATAGCAATTGGGATTGAAATATTGGCTACTTCCAGCTTCGCTAAAATATCAGAAACCTGAGGAAACGCCCTTCCCAAAGCTGTTCCGGCAGTGATGCATAAGGCAACCCATAGTGTCAGATATTTTTCCCAGAGTCCAAGTCTTCTTTCTTCCACTTTATATCACTACCTCTTACTGTTATCTCACCTAATGGGTTAGCAGGATTCTATCCTTCTATCATGGGGTCTGCCTACATCCCTGACCTATCCGTATGGCTTGTTTTAATCTTTCCTTGTCCTGAGCTAATACCTCGCTGCTAGCTGGAGAATCCCTTAGCAGCCTAGCCAGGTTGATAGCGTATCGGTTGGTTGCCTGCCAATCGACAAAATAAACAATCCACACCCTGTCCCGCCTCGTCCTTAAGAAACCAGCCTCCTGAAGAATGCCAAGGTTGCGTGAGGCTCGGGACTGGGATATATCCAGGGCTTGCATAACCTCGCAGACGCAACATTCTCTCTCCAGAAGGACATTTAGAATCCTCAGTCTCGTCTCATCTGATAGAGCCTTCATTGCCTTAATTAAGTCTTGCATGGTTTACCCCCGTAGCTAGTATATAAGTGGATATGCGCATATACTCATATATTCTAGAATTAATCCGCCTACATGTCAACAATACCTGGGTTTTAACAGTAACTTTTCACTAATTAGTGCCAATGTTATAATGGCTATGAATGAATATTCTAGACGAACTTAACCCGGCACAGAGAGAAGCAGTAGAAGCCGTTAATGGTCCGGTGCTAATTTTGGCGGGACCGGGTAGTGGCAAAACCATGGTTATTGCCCATCGGGTAGCCTACCTAATTAAGGTTTGTGGTGTTAGTCCTCACCGCATTATGGCAGTTACCTTTACCAATAAAGCCGCCAGGGAAATGGAGGAAAGGCTGCATAGGCTAGTTAGTAGTTCGGTAAGAGAGCTAACCCTGGGCACCTTTCATGCTATCTGCGCTCGTATCCTGCGTAACGAGGGCAGAGCAGTAGGCATCAATCCCAAGTTTGTCATCTACGACGATGAAGACCAGATTAGCCTGATAAAGCGCAGCCTGAAGGAAGTGGATCTCGACCCTAAGCAATATGCTCCTCGGGCTATAGTTTCAGCCATTAGTGCCGCTAAGAGCCGAATGCTACCCCCTAAAGACTACATTGAGCAAGGCCGTAGCTACTTTGATGAAATAGTTGGCCGAGTCTACGAGCGCTATGAGCAAATATTAACCGAAAATAGTGGGCTTGACTTTAATGATTTGTTAATGAAGGCGGTGCAGCTATTCAGAAATAAGTCTGATATCTCGTCTAGATATCAAGCAAGGTATTTGCATCTCTTGGTAGATGAGTTTCAGGATACCAACCTGACTCAGTATGAGTTAATTAAACAACTGGGTGGCAAGTATCACAATATATGTGTCGTTGGCGACCCAGACCAGTCAATTTACTCTTGGCGGTTTGCCGACTTGCGTAACATCCTCAGTTTCGAGAAGGATTATCCCGAAGCGAAATTGGTACTGCTGGAGCAGAACTATCGCTCAACCAAGAAGATCCTGGACACAGCATCATACATAATCGAAGCCAATCAGCAACGAAAGCCCAAGGAATTATGGACGAACAATGAGCTAGGTGAGCTGACCACGGTGGTTGAAACCTACACCGAGCAGGAAGAAGCCCAGTTTGTGGTTAATGAGGTAGAGCGCCTGGTGAGTGAGGGAAAGGCGAGTCTGGGTGACTGTGCCATAATGTATCGCACTAATGCCCAGTCAAGAGCCCTAGAGGAGGCTTTTGTTCGCTACGGAACGCCCTACAAGCTGGTAGCCGGCACCCGTTTCTATGAGCGGCGGGAGATAAAAGATATTATTGCCTATCTCAGGCTTATCCAGAACCCCCATGACAGTGTCAGTCTGATGAGAATAATCAATGTTCCCGGGCGGGGTATTGGGCAGCAAACTCAAGCCAAGCTATCTAGCTGGGCAAAGTCTATGGGTGTTTCGCAGTATGAGGCTTTACCAGTTATGGCTAAACCTGAGGTAAAAGAGACGGCACATCAGCCGTTCTTCAACTCTCGCATCAGCCAGACACTGACTGATTTTGGAAACCTGATGGAAGAGTTTATAGCCCACAGTCAGGAGTTGAACCTGGTTGACTTATTTGATTTAGTTGTAGAACGCTCTGGTTACAAGAATTACATATTAGGTGGGATAGAGGAGGAGGAGCGCTGGGAAAATATCCTTGAACTGCGCACTGTAGTCCAGCAGTACCGTGACTTTAAGCCTCAAGATGGCTTAACTGACTTTCTTGAGGGGGTAACCCTGGTATCTGATGTTGATAGGTTGGATAGGAGCGTGGATACAGTAACCCTGATTACCCTACATCAAGCCAAGGGTCTGGAATTTCCGGTGGTATTTATTGTCGGCATGGAAGACGGCATCCTGCCCCATTTTAAGTCGTTTGATGACCCAGCCCAGATGGAAGAGGAGAGGCGACTGTGTTATGTAGGGGTAACCAGAGCCAAGCAGCGGGTGTATCTGGTTCGTGCCTTTCGCCGTAACTTGATGGGAAGCAGCACGGTGAGTAGACCATCTCGTTTCTTAAACGATATACCCCAGCATTTGATACAGGGTGGTGGTTTGTGGTCGGGGGAAGAAAGCCAGATAACCAAAGCAATATACTCCTGGAATGAAGCTCCGGCACCCAGCCTGAATAATGTGGCATTAAAGGCTGGTGACCATGTCCGCCATGCCCAGTTTGGTAATGGAGTGGTAGTAAGCTGCCAGCTGGTAACGGATGATAGCGAGGTAGTAGTTGCTTTTATCGGAGCCGGAGTGAAAAAGCTCCTTCTCAGCTTCGCCTATCTGGAAAAGGTAGAATAATTTTTCCAAAACTATTGACATATTACACGTTACAGTGGATTATTAACAGTAAGATTTAACATGCCAATTAAAGTCTTAGACCCACAAATAGTATCCCGGATTGCCGCCGGTGAGGTAGTGGAGAGACCAGCCTCGGTGGTTAAGGAGCTAGTGGAGAATGCACTGGATGCCGGCTCAGGCCAGATATCGGTTGAGGTCAAGGGTGGTGGGGTAAGCTTAATTCGGGTGATAGATAATGGGACTGGGATTCCATCAGGAGAGGTGGAGCTTGCCTTTGACCACTATGCTACCAGTAAGATAGGTAGTCTTGATGATTTAGAGTCTATTTCAAGCCTCGGCTTTCGCGGCGAAGCCCTACCTAGCATAACCGCTGTAGCACAGATAGATGTTGTTACCTGTGCTGCTGTGGAACAAGTGGGGACTTACCTTAGCCTAAAGGATGGCATTGCTGCCAACCGGGAAAGCCAGGGACGCTCTCAGGGGACTTCGATTACGGTGCGAAACCTGTTCCGCAAGGTGCCAGCACGCTTAAAATTTCTCAAGTCTCAAGCTACCGAAAATAGCCATATTGCCCAGGTGGTAAGTCTATATGCTCTTGGCTTTCCTGAGGTTAGATTTGCTTTGTTAATTGATGGTCGGGTAGCTCTAAGAACTCCGGGTAGTGGGCAACTAATAGATAGTGTAATTGAGGTTTATAGTTTGGAGGTAGCCCGGAACATGCTAGAGATTGGGGATGGGGAATGGGAAAGCGGGGCAGTAATTTCGTCACCCCATATAACGGGTATGGTTGGCTCACCATCGATAGGTCGCTCAGGTCGAGGCTACCTTAGTTTCTTCATCAATCGCCGCTGGGTAAGCAGCCGCTTGCTGGCTCGGGCGGTAGAGGAGGCTTACCACGGGCTATTGATGGAGGGGAAGCACCCGGTGGCTATTATCAATATTTCACTACCGCCCAGCGAGGTGGATGTTAATGTTCATCCCACCAAGATCGAGGTAAAATTCCGAAATGAGCACATGATTTTTACCGCTGTCCAGAGGGCTGTCCGCCAAGCTCTGGTGGGACTAATGCCCGTGCCTAGAATTGAAGCAGTAGCTACCAACTATGCCTCAACCTCAGTACCATGGCAGATATCGTGGACATCAGCCAAGAGTAGCAGTCTGGTTACTTCATTACCGACAACTCCTCAGACCCCATCAGTGTCCCTGCCTATGCTTCGGATATTAGGTCAGCTCTTGAGCAGCTACATTATAGCTGAAGGTCCGGACGGGCTGTATCTTATTGACCAGCATGCTGCCCATGAGCGTATCCTCTTTGAAAAGCTCAAAGTCCAGAGGTCACAGCAGGAAATAGAGGTTCAAGGACTACTGGAGCCAGTAACAGTTGAGGTTAATCCTAAACAAGCGGAAGTTCTGAAATCACACTATGAAAATTTAGTCGAATTCGGTTTCTCCATCGAGCCTTTTGGTGATAGAACCTACATAGTTCGGGCGGTGCCCCTTCTGCTTCATAACAAAGACTGGGCGGGGATGTTAAGGCAGTTACTAGATTCCCTATTTGAAGGAACTAATTGGGTAGAAAGCGTAGCTACGTCTATGGCGTGCCACAGCGCAGTTAGGGCCGGTCAGACACTAACCGATGATGAGATGCGTGAACTGGTGAGGCAACTGGAGCAAACCGCTCTGCCTAATACCTGTCCTCATGGTAGACCAACCATGATTCACCTCAGCTCAGGGCAGTTGGAAAAGGAGTTCGGCAGAAGCTAAATGAGCTTCACCTACTGCCGCTGGTACTCAATAAATTTGGCGATGGCTCTCGCTGCCTGACCGACCAGAGGAAATACCGAAAGCCCGGCTTTATAGAGTGCCACCTCTTCCTCTGCAGTAATCGGTTCGAATTTAGCCAAACCAATGGGGTACAAAACAATAGCCACGGGTTTGTTTATCACTCTGGTTACGCTACTAATAGATTCAACGTATGGCTTAATCAGATTTAGCCTCGTCTCATACTTGGGACCGGCAAAGCCAATGGTTATGTGTAGGATTAGTAAATCAATCTGGTCGCAATCGGCAACTATTTTTATAGTTTCTTGGAGCAGGTCCCATCGGGCAAAGTAGGTATCTACCGGATTCCTGAAACTACCTCCGACTTCTGAAGCATATATCTCTTCCAACCTCCCTCTGGTTTCTGTCGGGAGTAGGGGTACGGTTAAACCAGCACTGGAACAGGCATCAGCCGCCCGGACACTATTGCCACCACCTATGCCAATTACTGCCGTAGCTCTCCCTTCAGGTGGAGACATATACCTAAAGAGCATTAGTATATCAAGTAGCTCTTCCATGCTGTACACCTGAATAGTCCCCACTTGCTTCAGCAGTCCATCCCAAACCCTATTTGAGCCGGCTATAGCACCGGTATGTGAAGACACCGCCCTGGTTCCACTTTCGGTAGTACCACCTTTATAGACTATGACCGGTTTCACCCTAGTTGCTTGTTTTAGTGCTTCAACGAGACGAGTCCCATCCTTAACCCCCTCAATATAAGCCGCGATTACCTCAGTCTCTGGGTCATGAGTGAGGTATTCCAGAAAGTCGCTTTCATTAAGGTCGCAGGCATTGCCGTAGCTTATAACCTTACTGAAGCAAATGCCTCTTGAAGCCGCTTCACGAATAGCATATATGGCATTGCCACCACTCTGAGAAAGAAAAGCAATAGTACCACTCTCTTTAGGCATGTCCGGGTGAAAGGCTAGGCCAGTCTTAGGGCAATATAACCCCATGCAATTGGGACCAATAATTGAGATGTTTCTCTGCCGAGCCATAGCCGTTATTTGCGATTGTCGTCGTTCTCCATCTTCATCGGCTATCTCACTGAAACCAGCAGTAAATATGTGGATGGCTTTTACCATTTTGGTGGCACAATCTATTATTAGCTGAGGTATATCCTGGGCCGGTATGGCTGATATAACGTAATCAACTGTGTCCGGAATATCCCTGATACTGGAGTATATTTTTAAGCCTAATATCTTGCCTTCCTCGCGACTTACCGGGTAAACATTACCCTTAAATTTAGTGTCGAGCAAAGCTCTTAAAAAAATCTGCCCGCTGGCGATTCTGGTCGTATCAGTCGAAACACCGACAACAGCTATTGACTTAGGGTGGAAAAGATATTCGAGGCTTAGCTTATCGTTATGATTTTTATTCCCTATTGTCAACTCTTTCATTGATTCCACTGTCTACAGTGTCGGTGCTGTCCACTCTTTCCCCTACCGCCTAATATTGTTGTAGCTCACGAAGAAGGTCGGAGAATAGGCTATCGGTGATGGTAGGCGAAGGCTTGTTAAGCAAATGGATATGCAGGGGAGTGATGGAGATATTACCTTGCTCTATTGCCCGTATATCTGTTTTCCTATTCGTATCCTTATTTACTCTCCGGTATATTAGGCGATATTGCGCCTCGTTCCCGTCGTGTTCTTCCTCGACTGTAAAGCTGTGGCTTTGGCTGGCTGGCTGGGTAACCTTGATTCCTTTGATTTCTGTCAATGGGAGGGCAGGCAGATTCACATTAAGGAAGGCATTCGCCGGCAAGGCGTTAGAGTAAATCCTTTTAGCCAGCAGCGCCGCTAATTTAGCCGCCGCACTCAGAGAGTGATTATCCACAGTGCATACTGAGATGGCAAGAGAGGGCAAGCCGTGCAGGTAGCCTCGCAGAGCGGCACTCACTGTTCCCGATATAAACACATCATCACCCAGATTTGGCCCCTGGTTTATGCCTGAAACAACCAGGTCTACACTATCTTTAGCCAGTTTGCCCAAAGCCAGAATAACACTATCAGCCGGAGTTCCCTCTACTGAGTAGGTTTCTACCTCTGGCACTATAGGTTCTACGCTATGTACTCTTAATGGCCGGCGTAGGCTAACTGCGGTGCCGATAACACTCTGCTCTTTATCCGGGGCGACGACTACTACCTGGGCAATCTTGCTTAGTGCCTCGACCAGTATCCACAGCCCGTCAGCAAATATACCATCATCATTGGTTACCAGTATTTTCATATAAAATCCCCTTCTAGCCTGTAGTTTATCATGATAGTAATTATGACGACAAATAGTTGTAACCCATCCCACAGCTTTTTTTGTTACCTTCTGGCGATAAATGGTCTTTTAATTGGGGTAAATTTGTGATACTATATATGGCGGACATGACAAGCTTTATCGATGAGGTTGCCGCCACCCCCGGCGGTGAGCATATTCGCTCTTGCATTCAGTGCGGTATTTGTAGCGGTGCCTGTCCTGCTGCCAATGAGATGGAATACCCGCCACGCAAGATTATTGCTATGATTCGGGCTGGGATGCGAGACGAGGTCTTATCAAGTAGCTCTATGTGGCATTGTCTCTCCTGCTATATGTGCACAGTACGCTGTCCCCGTGGTGTCAAGCCCACTGATATAGCTCACACTTTAGAATACCTGGCATATCAACAGGGCTTTAAGGTCAAGGGAACTACTACCCCAGTTATGTATCAGAACTTCGTCAACTCCATTAAGGGTAACGGGCGAGTCCACGAAGTGGGCATAATGTTAAGGTATTACCTAACGACTAATCCCCTGGCGGCACTCAAGGTACTGCCGGTGGGTCTGAGTCTGTTTTTTCATAAACGCCTGCCATTACTACCTAAGGGGGTTAAAGGTAGAGAGGATTTGGCTAAAATCATACAAAAATTCAAGGAGATTGAAGCCAGGTCGTGAAACACTACTGCTATTTCCCCGGTTGCTCGGCTGAAGCTACAGCAATCGGTCTTGGTCTTTCTGCTCAGGCTATAGCTAAGCCTCTGGATATAGAGCTGATTGAACTAGAGGACTGGACCTGCTGTGGCTCAACCCCCTATGGTTCGTTGGACAAGCTGGAGTCTATTCTGGTAGCAGCTCGCAATCTAGCTCTGGCTGAGAAAACAGGGCTGGACATGGTAACTCCTTGCCCTTCTTGCTTTGTCACCTTCTACCAGGCGAATTTATACCTGAAAGAGCATCCACAACTAATGGCGCAGGTAAACGAGGCTTTAGCTGTTGCCAACTTGGTGTATAACGGGAATGTGCACGTAAGGGATTTAATGGAAGTCTTATTCAATGACGTTACCCCCGAGGTAATTGCCTCCAGGGTTCAGCGAGGGCTTAACGGACTTAAGGTAGCCCCCTATTATGGCTGCCAGATGGTTCGTCCAGACTATGGCTTTGATGACCCTGAGTTTCCACAGTCCCTTGACCGTATGGTGGAGAGTCTGGGTGCTGAGGCTGTTCCTTTCCCGCTAAAGAACCATTGTTGTGGAGGTGCCCTAGTCATCTCTGAGCAGAGCCTAGCTGTAGACTTAATGCGTAAATTGCTGGACAACGCAGTGGAGAATGGGGCTGAATGTATCGTTGCCCCTTGCCCGTTGTGCCAAATGAACCTGGATGCATATCAGAGTATCGTTAGTGTTTATAGTAAATTCAAAACAGATTATAATCTGCCCATTTTGTTCGTTACTCAGTTAATCGGTCTGGCGTTGGGGATTGACCCTAAATCCCTGGGACTAAATACCAATATAGTTTCACCCGGTAGGCTGCTAGACCATATATCTAAGGCGGGAGCTAAACGTGGAACCTAGAATTGGTGTATATGTGTGCCATTGTGGAAGTAACATTGCGGGTACGGTTGATTGTGCCGAAGTTGCCCAGTTTGCCCAGGGTCTGGATTCAGTGGTAGTGGCTCGGGACTATAAGTTTATGTGCTCTGACCCGGGACAGGAGATGATTAAACAAGATATTAAGGAGTTGGGGCTTAACCGAGTAGTTGTTGCCTCATGCTCACCAACAATGCATGAGCCTACTTACCGCCGGGTTTGCCAGGAAGCCGGCCTCAATCCCTATTTCTTTGAGATGGCTAATATTCGTGAGCATTGCTCCTGGGTAACCGAGGATAAGCAGATGGCTACCGACAAAGCCAAAGCTCTAATCGCGGCTGCGGTAAGACGGGTTTATTATCACCAGCCTCTGGAGACCAGGGAGGTACCCGTTAACCCTAATACTCTGGTAGTCGGCGGCGGTATTGCCGGCATTCAGGCAGCGCTGAAGATTGCTGATTCCGAGCATAAGGTCTATTTGGTGGAGAGGGAGCCCAGTATTGGGGGACATATGGCACAACTGGATAAAACATTCCCCACTCTGGATTGCTCAGCCTGTATCCTTACGCCGAAGATGACACTGGTGGGTTCTCATCCCTATATTGAGCTATTGACTTACAGTGAGGTGGCGGAGGTTTCCGGTTATGTGGGCAACTTTAAGGTTAACATTAGGAAGAAGGCAAGGTATGTGGATGTTGATAAGTGTACCGGCTGCAGCGAGTGCGAGAAAGTGTGCCCTGTTTCCCTACCCCATGAATGGGAACTTAAGCTGACCCAGAGGAAAGCGGTATATCGTCCCTTCGCTCAGGCAGTGCCCAATGCTTTTACTATTGATAAACGAGGTTATCCCCCTTGCCGGGTAACCTGTCCCGCTGGAGTCAATGCCCAGGGCTATGTTGCCCTTATCTCGGAGGGCAAGTTTAAGGAGGCTATTGAGGTGCTCCGGAGAACCATGCCCTTTGCTGGAGTTTGTGGGCGGGTTTGCACCCATCTCTGCGAGACAGAGTGTGAAAGAGGCAAGGTTGATGAACCTATAGCCATCCGCTCACTGAAGCGCTTTATGGCTGATTATGAACTGAGAGAAGGCAGAGAAAAAGCGCCCCCTGTTGAATTAACTAAAGAGGATAAAGTAGCCGTTATCGGCTCGGGACCAGCCGGCATAGCTTGTGCCTATGACCTGATTAGATTAGGATACCCGGTTACCATCTTTGAGACTGCTCCACAGACTGGTGGTCTGCTCCGCTATGGTATCCCTGAATACCGGTTGCCCAACAAGATAGTGGATGACGAAATAAGCTATGTTGAAGAGCTGGGGGTGGAGATAAAGACAAATACGCCAGTGACAAATCTGAAGGATGTCATGGGTCGGGGCTACAAAGCCGTCTTCCTGGCTACAGGTGCCCTGGCAAGCCAAAAGATGGGTATTCCCAATGAAGATGCCAAAGGAGTAATCCATGCCCTTGACTTCCTGCAGCAGGTAAGCTCAGGGATGCAGGTCAGCCTTGGCCAGCGGGTAGCAGTAATCGGTGGTGGTAACGCTGCTGTAGATGCGGCCAGAGTAGCCAAGCGGCTGGGAGCTAAGGAGGTTTCCATTGTCTATCGTCGCTCCCGAGCCGAAATGCCTGCCATTGAAATTGAGATCGAGGAAGCCGAGCAGGAAGAAGTCAAGCTCCATATTCTGGTGGCACCGGTTAGAGTCCTAACTGAAAACGACCGGGTAAACGGCATCGAATGCATTCGGATGGAGCTAGGCGAACCCGATGCCAGTGGGCGCCGCCGCCCTGTACCAATTGAAAGCTCGGAATTTAATATGGAAGTCGATAATGTAATCATGGCTATCGGACAGACGGTGGACAAGGCAATGTTACCCAAGGATCTTGAATATACTAATCAAGGAACCCTTTCCGTCGACTCAGTCACCTTGCAAACGAATGTAGAAGGCGTTTTTGCTGGTGGTGATGTGGTCTCTGGTCCGGCTGATGTCATAAAAGCTGTTGCTGCCGGTAAAGAAGCAGCTATCTCTATCGACCGCTACCTTAGGCGTGTGGATTTGAAGGAGGGGAGACCAGCCCCATTGGAAAGGGTGAAGGAGGTCAGTAAGGAGGAGGTGGAAATCAAGTCTAGGCAGTCTATGCCAGTTCTTGAATTAGGCGAGCGGCAAGATTTTGTCGAGGTTGAGCTAGGCTTTGATGAAAAAGCAGCTATCGAGGAAGCCAAGCGTTGCTTGAACTGTGGTGTCTGCTCAGAATGTCTAGCCTGCATTAAGGCCTGTGAGGCAGAAGCAATTAATCATGACATGAAAGACGAATACGAGGAGATAGAGGTCGGTAATATAATTTTAACCACTGGTTTTGAGGCCTTCGACCCGACCCCTATGTATCAATATGGGTATAAACGGCTGGATAATGTTCTCACCAGCCTTGAGTTTGAGAGACTGGTGAATTCTGCTGGCCCCACGGAGGGTGATATTGTGCTCAAAGATGGGACTCATCCTCATAGCATTGCCCTTATCCACTGTGTTGGCAGTAGAGATGAGAAATATCATGAGTATTGCTCCCGGGTTTGCTGTATGTACTCAATGAAACTCAGTCACCTAATACTGGAGCATGTTCCCGGAGTTCAGGTCTATGAATTCTACATAGATATCAGGAGCTTTGGTAAGGGCTATGAGGAATTCTATAACCGACTTCTTAATGAGGGGATAAACTTTATCCGAGGTCGCCCGGCTGAGATAACCGATGTAGCTGAAAATCCTGAGGAGGAAGGCAAGCTCATTATTCAGTTTGAGGATACCCTGATTGGTTTGCAGCGTCGTTTGCCAGTAGATATGGTTGTTCTAGGTGTTGGTCTGGAAGCACAACCGGATGCCGAGGCTGTTGCCCGTCTGTTTAATGTTAGCCGTAGCGCCGATGGCTTCTTCATGGAGAAGCACCCCAAACTGGACCCGGTGGCTACTATGACCGATGGTATCTTTGTCGCTGGCTGCTGCCAGGGTCCCAAGGATATCCCTGATACCGTGGCTCAAGCTTTAGCGGCGGCGGCTGAGGTTCTGGCTATGATTAGCCGGGGTAGGGTAGAGGTTGAAGCATCTACCGCAGTCGTTGACGAAAGAATCTGCTCCGGTTGTCAGATTTGTATGCTTGTCTGCCCCTATAGTGCCGTTTCCTTCGATGAAGAAAAGAAGGTATGTCGGGTTAACGAAGCTCTGTGTAAGGGCTGTGGCGCCTGCGTGGGGGGTTGCCCCAGTCATGCGATAAACCTCAATCACTTTACCAATGAGCAAATCATGGCTCAAATGGAGGGTATGCTAGTCTAGGGTCTTAGGGACTTTAGTACTCGCTGGAGATGAAGTCCTTAATCTGGGCATAAGTAAACACCGGTCCATCACGGCAGACATAGACAGTACCAATATTACATCGCCCGCACTTACCTATACCGCACTTCATCCTCTTTTCCAATGTAGTGAGCATTTGTTCCGGGGTAAAGCTTAATTTTTCCAGCGCAGGGAAGGTAAATCGTATCATTATCGGCGGRCCRCAAACGATAGCTACCGYATTATTYGCTGAAGGAGCCACTTGCTCCAAMACCATGGGAACAAGCCCCACCYTTCCTGTCCAATCCTCATRCTCTCTATCAATAGTAGTTACCAKGTCTACGGTCTTATCCTGCTCCCAGGCATCCAGGTCATAAGTGAAGCACAGGTCAGCGGGGGTACGGGCGCCGTAGATAATATCTACCTTTTTATACTTATCTCGATTGTCTATGACATTCCAGATTAGAGAGCGTAGCGGACTTAAGCCAATGCCGCCAGCGATAAAAACTAAGTTCTTACCCTGTAACAAATCAAGAGGGAAGCCATTGCCATAGGGACCTCTAAAACCAATCTCAGCCCCGACACCGAGCCGGTGCAGAGTATTGGTTAACTTGCCTACCCGACGAACAGCAATCTCTAAATAGTCCCTTCTGGTGGGGCTGGAGGAAATAGCGAAGGGGGCTTCACCAACACCAAAAATAGAACATAATGCGAATTGCCCTGACTCAAAAGTAAACTCGTCCCGTAGTTTTTCATCCTTAAAATTAATACGTAAGGTTTTAGTATCATAGGTTTCATCAATTATCTCATCTATAACCGCGATGTGTGGCAGGTAAACATTGCCCTGAGCCAGGAATCTTCCCTCATCGCTAATATCAGTAACTGTCATTCTCAGTACTCCTACTTATAGATAGCTACTAAGACTTGCTTGAGCTATACTTTGGCAGGCAGATTATTTAGTACCTGGGTAATGTCCCAATTAACCGGGCATTGGCGGATACACCTGCCACAGCCAACACAGGCGATAATGTCGTAGCTCATGGGATGGAACTCAAATTTATGGCATACCTTTTGCCGCACCCGCCGCCATTTCTCCTCCCGCGGGTTTTCCATCGGCATCTTGGTATAGATAGAAAAGGCACAGCTATCCCAGCTCCTGAATCTGGTTCCCTGCTTCTTAACCAGTTCATCATTAATGTCAAAACAAAAACAGGTAGGACAAAGAAGGGTACAGATGCCGCAACTTATGCAGTTATCAGCTACCTTCTCCCAGTGTTCTTCATCCTCAAAGCAGACCGATAGCTTTTCCTTGATATTATCGGTATCTACCTTTCTGGTTACCTTTTGATAGGACGCCTCTTTTATTTCCTTGGCCTTGGCTTCATCGGCTTCGGTCGCCTCTTTAACCTCGCTAGCCCCGGCAATTAGCTCTTTACCTGCCTCTGAAATCCCTTCAATTAAGAACTGGTCACCAATATCAGTAACCATCAGGTCGACATCGATCGATTCTGCCGGGTTGATGCCCAAGGAGGTGCAGAAGCAACTATCACAAGGTCTGGTACACGCCAATCCGACTAATAAGGTGTTATTCCTTTTGGCAAGATAGTAGGGGTCTTCATACAATTCCTCGAATATCGGGGATACTATAGTTAGGGCTCTGGCATCACAGGGGCGAATGCCAAAAATCAGTTGCTTATGCTCGTCTGCGTCTGGTAATTCTATGTGATAGCCCTTTTCATCCTTCTGGAAACGGAACATCTCTTCCTGGGACGGAAGAAAGTGCGCCTTGGCCGGTACTACTGTGTTTCGATACCAGTCTATAAAGCTGGTATCGGTACCATTCCACTTAGCCCATGTCGCTAGTCCATTCTCTCGCCACGGGACAAGTACCGTGAACTCCTGGCTCCACTGGTTGAGCAGTTTGCCTAAATCCGTTTTCTTTATTTTCTGGCTAGTAGTCACTTTATCTCTTCTACCTGATGAAATCTTCAGCCTCTTCAAGCTCGTAGTGAGTCATTAGTGGTACCGCATCCTTATCCATTCCCGCCTTAAACTGGAACAGCTCATCTACTAGCTCATACATCCTTTTACTCAGGCTTCTTAACGGGATATTCACCGGGCAAGCTCGTTCGCACTCACCGCAATCGGTACATCTTCCGGCTACATGGATATTCCTGATTACCTGAAAGATGAGATTATCCTGCCATCGAGGTACTGGTAGCACCCACTGCGGTTCAGACTCCTCAACAAAACATCGCTTACAAAAGCAAGCCGGACAGACATTACGGCAGGCGTAGCACCTGATGCAACGGCTGAACTCATTCTTCCAGAAGTCCCATCTCTCCTCCGAGGACATCCCATCCAGCTTTTCTAGATTCTTCCTGCTGGCTGTCAAGTTAGGTGCTGCTGGTCTCGGTTCACCAAGAAGGATGTCATATTCTTGCGGGGTGGGGCATTCACACCCAAGACAGTTATCGAAAAGGACCTCTTCGGTGGGGAAGACTTTTTCCTCACCGTCAAACCTGACTGTTATTTTATCCCCTTGCCAGGCAATATCATCCAGCTCATCCCTATCTTTGCCCGTAACAAGCTCTACTTTACTTAAATCGATTAAGCCGGTGCAGGGAATGCCAATGATAACCACATCTTCTCGGACTACTTTATTGTCCTGTATCAGGCTGACAATGGAGCGGCTATCACATCCTTTGACGACAATACCAACCCGTCCTTGGAGCTCAGTCAGGAAGACACTGAGATTATTCACTATAAATGGGTTAATTACCAAGCGCTCAACGTCTTCTTTATCCTTGGTTATTAACGGGGTGGTGGTAAACTTAAGGCTTCCCGGTTCAAAACCAATGATATAGTCAACCTTGCCCTGCTCCAACAGCGCCCTAGCTTCCTTTTGCAGCCTTTGTTCCATTTCTTTCATCAGCAAATAGCCTGTTAGCTCCGATTTCTCTCACTTCTCGAGTCACTTCGTTAACTACCTCGGCAAATTTTGCGCCTTCAGAGGCCGAAACCCAGCTCGCCTGAATGCGCTGTGGCTCTACGCCCAGATACTCAAGGAATTCCTTGGTGATGGCTAGTCTCCTTCGCGCTCGGTAGTTGCCGGTTTGATAGTGGCAATCACCAGGGTGGCAGCCAGAAACCAGCACGCCATCAAAACCCATGCGTAGTCCCTTAACGATGAAAAGGGGATCTACTCTTCCCGAACACGGTACTTTTACTATCCCTATGTTGGGTAGATATTTTTTACGGCTGGTTCCGGCTAAATCAGCACCAGCATAACTGCACCACTTACAAAGGAAACCCACTATTCTGGGTTCCCATTCCGATTCTAGCGTCATATAAATCTCTAAACGGCTAAGAACAGTCTGCGGTAGGTATTCTACCACAGGCAATAACACAATTCAAGGCTTTGTAATCATTCATATGATTAGTGAAATATTACCTCCCTTCCACTACTCCAAGAATTCAAAATGAGGCTGGAATGCTAAGAGCAGATGTTTAACAGACTTTGAGAGGGGATGTAGACTTCGTATTATTAGCGCATCTTACTAACAAAGAACTACCTGTAATAAAGCAACAATGAGGAGATAGCAATGAGTGAAATTTACCCTATTTATCCATAATTGGCAGCAAGGATTCATTGCGAGGACTCGAAGTATATGTCACAGATACTGGCAAAGCTGGCTAACTTGGAGCAGGCCAGGATACTGCTTGAATTGCCAGCTCCCTCTTCTGACGAAATAGCCAAGAAGCTGAATCTGGATAAGGAGACGGTATATAAACACACACAGGAATTGCATGAAAAGGGACTTGTTTTGTATAAGAGAAAAGAACAGCTTCGGACAGTTTATAGTGTCACTGAATTAAAAGATACCACACCTGCTAATCCTAAATTTGATGAGTCACTTGGAGATGAGTTTTTGGACCTCTGGGATGCATGGTTTGGTAGTGACGAACCTTGCCGATTACTAGAGAAACTGCCGCCATGGTTAGGGCGCACCGAGCCTACTATGAGAATCATAGCCAGATGGAAATTAATCAAGGACACTCCGGATGTCTTGCCCTGTGACGATATGAGGTAACTATTGAGAGATAACAGAGAAACACTATTCATAAACAATTGTTCTTGTCGGAGGATTTCCAGGAAGAGAGCACCTCACAACCTCCCCGATGAATTATGCTTTGTCATTGGCAACACCGCTCAGTATTGTGTTGACCGGGGAACAGGCAGAAGAATCACGCTTAAAGAGGCAATAGATATTCTTAAGCAGACTAAAGAATATCCACTAGTACATATAACATTTAACGGAAAGCCTATGCTACGCTTGAAATGTTGAGCCAGAAAAGTGTCTTGGATGTAAAACCTGTGTCAAGGTATGCCTGTTCAAGGAGAATCAGATGAAGTACTATCCTGAGCTTGGCGAGGAGCGTGCATATGTTGACACCGAAATATGTATGGGGTGTGGTAATTGTGTAATTCAGTGCCCTATTGGAGCCCGGGCGATGAAGTTGGTGCAGCCACCCGAATTTATTCCAGACGAATACGTCGGACACTATTTAAAATATGACCCGCCGCCCAACAGGCGTTATAAAGGTCGGTCAGGTTATCTATCCCCTCTTTTTCCATGAATTGCTCTATTCCCTGTAGAATATCAAGTGGGGCACGAGGGTTGGTAAGATTGGCGGTGCCTACCTGGATAGCGCTGGCGCCAGCCATTATGAACTCGATAGCATCGCTGGCCGTAGTGATGCCACCGCAGCCAACGACCGGTAGTTCCACAGCACCAGCTACCTCATATACCATATATAATGCTACCGGCTTTATGGCCGGACCAGATAGACCACCCGTTATGTCACCTAATAGAGGTATACGCCGGGCAATATCAATCGCCATACCCTTCAAGGTATTGATTAAGGATATAGCATCGGCTCCGGCTTCAGCTACAGCTACAGCGACCCTGACTATATCACTGGTGTTTGGAGTCAACTTAACCAACACCGGTAGAGAAGTAGCTACTTTCACCGCGGTTACTACCTTGGCTGCTGAGTCAGGACTAGCCCCAAACTCAACCCCTCCCGCTTTTATGTTGGGGCAACTTATATTGACCTCAATAGCACTAATCCCGGCTACTCCCTCCAGCTCACCAGCAACTCTAGCGTAATCGTCAATAGTCTCACCAGCGATATTAACGATAACCGGCACACGCCAGCCGGCCCAGATTGGCGCCTTCTCTTCAATCAAAGCCTTAACGCCAATATTCTGTAGCCCGATTGAATTGAGTAAACCACAAGGGGTCTCAGCCATCCGTGGCTGGGAATTACCGTCTCTGGGTTCTAGAGTGGTTCCCTTACATACCATAGCTCCCAGCTTTTGAATATCAAACAGGTGATTATACTCGGTGCCGTAGCCAAATGTGCCCGAAGCAGTCATCACCGGGTTAGCCAGCAATAACCCCTTGGGATGCTTGGGGGCTAATTGAATCGAGAGGTTCATGGATAACTCCTCATGGTAAGTTAATCCTAGTGCCAGCATTATTAAACAAGAACCGGTCACCAAACTCTTGAGCTATTACCGAAGCTGCTGGCAAGCCAGTACATTGACATAGGCCTAACCTTTGGACATCAAGCTCTTTAAGAGCGGCTATCGTTAACCACAACCGTTCTTCAGAAGCACTGATGAGATGAGCACCACCGATTACAGAATGTATTTGTTTTACCCCGGTAAGCTGCTGAGCATGGTACAGGGTATTAATAATGCCACGGTGGGCGCAACCCAGAATGACAACCAACCCGAATTTGGTATTGATAATGAGTGCCATGTCATCCAAAAGTTTATCCGGCTGCCAGCCAGTATCTTCCTTAACCCACAACTCAGCGTCGATTTCCTCAAAATCGGCTACCATAGGAATCTCACCAGTAGTCATTACATTATCAGTTATTTTTACCGGCTTTGCCGTTAGATTGAAGATGGCACCACGGCTTTC
>DUER01000147.1 GCA_011192075.1 Dehalococcoidia bacterium
TATGGTTACTTGGCTATCCAGCCCGGAGTAGTAAATTAATGACTTTATCCCCAAACAGGTAACTATGGCCCTGAGGAAGAAGGCTCAGAAACCTAGATATTAAAAATGGAACGAGAAAGGTAAACCAACAACCCAAAAGGGTACTGCGGTTGACCAGGAGAAGTGTGCTAAAATGCTGAGTGAGTACTATTAGCTAAGGGGTTGGGATAGCAACGGTCTGCAAACAAAGTAAAAACTGGTCGAGCTTAACCTTGAAGATATTACCCAAGACCTGGCGCAAAGAGGGCTGATAGAATAGTAGGGAGGAGAATAAAATGGCTGCTGAATTCGGGTATGCCGGAAAAATACTGAAGGTAGACCTTTCCTCGGCAAGTATGAGTGATGTGCCCACGTCTGATTATGCTGATAGGTTCATCGGGGGAAGAGGCATTGCGGCCAAGGTCTACTGGGATGAAGTCCCACCGGAAGTTAAGGCCTTTGCCCCAGAAAACCGGTTGATATTTATGACTGGCCCTCTGGCCGGTTATCCAGGAATAGCCGGCCCCATAAGTCAAATATGCGGAAAATCGGCGGCTACCAACCCGGAGCAGTTCTTTTACASCASTATGGSAGGAAGCTGGGGRGCTCAYCTCAAATTTGCCGGTTATGATGGAGTTGTTGTTCACGGCAAATCAGAGAAGCCGGTSTATCTTCTGGTACAAGATRGTAAGGCTGAATTAAGGGATGCCTCAGCCCTATGGGGCAAAGACTCAGCTGAGRYACGAGACCTGCTGAAGRGTGARCTGGGAARSTCGGCAAGGGTATTGGCTACCGGTCCTGCTGGYGAGAACYTGGTAACRTTYGCTASCACTCTTGCYGAKGAAGAYGCCKCTGCCTGGGGTGSRGCCATCATGGGTTCCAAGAAGCTAAAGGCAATYGTRGCAAGGGGAAGAGGTAGCCGKCCCCCGGTAGCTAATCCRGAGAAGCTTGAGGCACTRGTRAAATATCTRCGYGGGTTKGGGTATGGRGCTGGCTATGGKYTYGGMNGGAKRWSTWGNCGCACCATCGCTTGTCAGAAAGCAGCAGATYTGCTACGGCTGYGTAARAGGCTGTGGCCGTGSCACCTTAGAAACAGYAGACGGCATCAAGRNCRAAATKWGCNTGTCAGAMCRYCGGTKTTTATCTATTCGCAGCTKATRCCTATTATGGGAAACSGACTGAAGTTCMMTTYCACGCTACGAGGCTTWSCCTWAATTATGGGCTTGAWACCCRTGYCATGKKRGCCATMWTGARRTGGCTTAYGGAYRGCTACAGTGCCGGCGTYCTGACCGAGGAAARCACGGGCCTTCCTTTATCAAAGTATGGCAGCTGGGAGTTTATAGAAACCCTGGTGAAAAAGATAGYACTGCGAGAGGGCTTTGGCGATGTCCTGGCTCARGGTSTTCATCAAGCTGCYGRCTYTGTAGGAGGTAARGCTARGGAATTAATTAYTGACKATSCTGAYAARAATGGGCAAMATRTGGTSTWTGGYCCGCGGCTGTWTAACRTAARYGGTATCTTTTACGCCACAGAACCCAGGATGYCARTTSCASYATTRCATGAAATRWSCATKCCAKTGGRRAAGTGGAMWGAGTGKGTTAAAGGAGYGGAAGGCGCCTAYATGTCYTATGATAGGCTTCGCGACATTGGSMRRAGGTTYTGGGGAAGTGAGCTTRCYTTTGAYTKYTCYACCTATGAAGGTAAGGCCGTGRCTGCYAAGAGAATCCAGGACARRATRCATGCCSAGGAGTSCCTTRTCCTTTGCGCCTTTTTYTACCCACTYAGRTCCTGTGACTATACARAGACTCATGARGGYGAYKCYACTATTGAAAGTAARCTTTACTCGGCYGTTACCGGRAACGAGACGRATGAAGARGGGTTAAATARAATAGGKGAGAGGGTCTTTAACCTGGAGAGAGCTGTRCTTGCCYGYGAAGACCCTMGGGGAARGAAARTYGATGAGMTTMCTGAGTYCAACTTTRCGRTACCTATTGAARGTGAARCCMTGAACMCAGAATTATTRGTYCCGGGGAARGATGGTGARCCAATAACCAAAAAGGGTACKGTGGTTGACCRGGAGAAGTTTGCCCAAATGCTGAGTGAGTAYTAYGAGCTRAGGGGTTGGGATAGCAGTGGTCTGCAAACRAAGCAAAARMTGGCCGARCTTRACCTTRAAGATATYRCCCAAGGCCTGGCGCAAAGAGGAYTGATAAAATAGTAAGGAGGAGAAAAANTGGCTSYTRAATTCGGGTATGCYGGGAAAATACTGAAGGTAGAYCTTTCMTCGGCGAGTATRAGYGATRTSCCCACSTCTGATTATGCTGATAGATTCATYGGGGGRAGAGGCATTGCGGCCAAGATTTACTGGGATGAAGTYCCACCRRAAKCTAAGGCCTTTGACCCRGARAAYCGGCTGATGTTTATGAYTGGYCCYYTRKCCGGTTATCCGGGAATAGCCGGTTCCATKTSTCAARTCTGTGGRAAATCGGYGRCTAYCARCCCRGAGCRGTTCTWTTACRSCAGTATGGCAGGAAGCTGGGGAGCTCATCTCAAATTTGCCGGTTATGATGGAGTTGTTRYTYACGGCAAATCAGAGAARCCAGTCTATCTTCTGGTRCAARATGGTAARGCTGAATTAAGGGATGCCTCAGCCCTRTGGGGCAAAGAMTCRGCTGAGRCRCGAGAYMTGCTRAAGRGTGAAYTGGGAAAGTCGGCRARGGTATTGKCTACYGGTCCTGCTGGTGAGAACCTGGTAMCATTCGCTACYACTCTTGCCGAGGAAGATGCTGCYGCYTGGGGTGSRGCCATYATGGGTTCCAAGAAGCTAAAGGCAATTGTGGTMAGGGGKAARGGTRKYCGGCCMCCGGYAGCTARTCCRGAGAARCTTGAGGMRCTGGTRAAATATCTGCGKGGGTTKGGSTATGGAGCTGGYTATGGGTTRGRKRSAWTWCTTGACGCACCRTCGCTTACCARAAAGCAGCWGRTTTGCTAYGGSTGYRTAARAGGCTGTGGYCGTTCYASYYMAGAAACAGCCGAYGGYATCAAGGCGAAATTCACWTGTSRGTCCGSYWTYTTTTATMTATTCSYAGCTSAWRSCTATTATGGARAACGGAMYGARGTTCCCTTCCAMGCTACSAGRCTTTGCCTTAATTATGGAGTTGATACTCATGTTATAGCGGCCATAATGAGTTGGCTTATGGAGGGGTATAGTGCCGGCGTTCTGACCGAGGAGAATACAGGTATTCCTTTATCAAAGTGTGGCAGCTGGGAGTTTATAGAAACTCTGGTGAGAAAGATAGCACTAAGAGAGGGCTTTGGTGATGTCCTGGCAAAGGGTCTTCATAAAGCTGCCGACTCTGTAGGAGGTAAAGCCAGGGAATTGGTTGCTGACTATATTGACAAGAATGGGCAAAGGATGTGGTATAGTCCACGGCAGTATAATCTAAATGGTATCTTTTATGCCACAGAACCCAGGATGTCACTTCCAGTATTACACGAAATGTGCATGCCAGTGATGAAGTGGAATGCATGGGTTGAAGGAGCGGAAGGCGCCTACATGTCTTATGATAGGCTTCGCGACATTGGCCGGAGATTCTGGGGAAGTGAGCTTACCTTTGACTTCTCCACCTATGAAGGTAAGGCTGTGGCTGCCAAGAAAATTCAAGACAGAATACATGTCGAGGAGTGCCTTATCCTTTGCGCCTTTTTCTACCCACTTAGGTCCTGTGACTATACAGAGACTCATGAAGGCGACCCTACTATTGAAAGTAAGCTTTACTCGGCAGTTACCGGGAACGAGACGGACGAAGAGGGGTTAAATAGGATAGGTGAGAGGGTCTTTAACCTGGAAAGAGCGGCGCTCGCCCGCGAAGACCCTCGGGGAAGGAAAGTTGATGAGCTTCCTGAGTTCGACTTTACGGCACCTTTCCAAGGTGAACCCGAGCGCCCAGAATCTATAGTCCCGGGGAAGGATGGTGAACCAATAACCAAAAAGGGTAATGTGGTTGACCGGGAGAAGTTTGCCAAAATGATGAGTGAGTACTATGAGCTAAGGGGTTGGGATAGCAGTGGTCTGCAAACAAAGCAAAAGTTGGCCGAGCTTGACCTTAAAGATATCACCGAAGGCCTGGCGCAAAGAGGGCTGATTGTGTAAACTACCCTTGCTTGGCGATTCTAGATATAAAAAAGCTATTGACAAAATCAAAATTTGTCTGATATTATTAAAGTAGAAGCCATCGACCTGTGAGGCGGTGAGCTGTTTGTAAACTTACATAATATAGTCGCTTGGATCTGATACGACCGAGACGGCAAGAATAGAACCGTGCTTTGGATGCCCTCTCTGGCTATATCAGAGAGGGCATTTTTGTGTTTGGCTGGGGTAAAGAATTAAGATGGTCAAGTTAGGATTTATCGGAGCCGGAACCGTAGGCAGCGCCTTAGCCACCAGGCTGAGCAGTAAAGGTTACCAAGTAGTAGCCGTATCTAGTCGAGACCAAACCTCGGCCAGAAACCTGGCTCGGTCAATTAACTGTCGTGCATTCGACAACAATCAAGATGTGACTGATGCTGCCGAGCTTGTCTTCATTACTACCCCCGATGATGTTATTGCCGCTGTAACCTCCGAAATACAATGGCACCCCGGGCAGAGTGTAGTTCACTGTAGTGGTGCTGACTCAACCCAGATTCTGGAGCCGGCTATGAAACTGGGTGTTCAGGTTGGCGTCATTCATCCCCTACAGACCTTTGCCAGCGCCAAACAGGCTATAGAAAATATGCCCGGCTCAACCTTTGTCCTGGAGGCTGATGAGCCTTTGCTAACTACGCTTAAAGAGATGGCTACTGCCCTTGACGGGCATTGGATAGAGTTGGAGGCAAAGGATAAGGTAATTTATCATGCCGCAGCCGTTATCACCTGTAATTATCTGGTAACCCTGGTCAAGTTAGCTACCGACCTGTGGCAAACCTTCAACGTACCAACACAGCAAGCTACCCAGGCACTGCTGCCGCTAATACGAGGGACGATTCATAATATCGAGACGGTAGGTATACCCCAGTGTCTTACCGGACCAATTGCTCGTGGTGATACCGGGACGATTAAGAAGCATCTCGAGGCGTTGCAAAAAGTAACCCCAGCTATACTTCCCACTTACCGAGAACTTGGTCTCCAGACCATCCCGATAGCTCTGGCCAAGGGAAGAATCAACCAAAAACAGGCACAGGAGCTGCAAGAGCTAATGAAACAGCCCGACTAAATAAAATCAATTAGGGGGGAAGCAAAATGAGAATTATGCTTAAAAGCAAAATCCACCGAGCCCATGTTACTGAGACCAACATCAACTACGAAGGCAGTATTACAGTAGACAAGAAACTAATGGAAGAAGCCGACATCCTTCCCTACGAGCAGGTTCAGGTGTTAGATATCAGTAATGGTGCTCGCTTCACTACTTATGCCATCGAGGGGGAATGCGGTGAAATCTGTATAAATGGTGCTGCCGCCAGACTGGTGACTAAGGAAGATACTGTTATTATATTATCTTATTGCCATGTTGACGATAGTGAAGCCCGTAATTATGCTCCCAAACTGGTGTATGTTGATGCTCAAAATGCCATTACTGAAACTAAGCGAGCCGTCGAGGCCCTGCTCCTTTAGAGGACAAACAAATGCGTATTACTATAAACCAGGTAAGGGAAATGAAGCAAAAGGGTGAGAAAATCACCATGCTCACCGCCTATGACTACGCCACAGCTAAGATAGTCGATGAAGCGGGAATCCCATTAATCCTGGTTGGCGATAGCCTGGGTATGGTAGTCTTGGGCTACGAATCAACCATACCGGTAACTATAGAGGAGATGCTACACCATACTAGGGCGGTGGTTAGAGGCACCAAACAAGCTATGATAATTGGTGATATGCCATTTATGACCTACCATGTGTCAGTTGAGGATGCTCTGTACAATGCCGGTCGCTTCATTCAAGAGGGTAGTGCCCAGGCAGTCAAGCTTGAAGGTGGTGTAACCGTAGCCGAAAAGATACGAAGAATTGTGGAATGTGGTATCCCGCTTATGGGGCATATTGGACTTACCCCCCAGTCAATTAACCAACTGGGCGGCTACAAGGTGCAGGGTAAAACCCCGGAGGCAGCCATCAGGCTAATTGAAGACGCCAAGGCTCTAGAAGAGGCTGGAGCCTTTGCCATCGTGCTGGAAACAGTCCCCGCCCAGTTAGCTGCCTTGATTACTCGAAGTGTAAGCATTCCCACCATCGGCATTGGGGCTGGGATAGGCTGCGATGGCCAGGTTCAGGTGATAAATGACATTCTGGGTTCGTTTACCGACTTTATTCCCAAGCACGCTAAGCAATATGCCAAGCTTACCGATATTATCCGGAACGCTGTTACTGAATATCATAATGAGGTGAAAGCTGGCAGCTTCCCCACCGAAAAGCAAAGCTTCTTCGTGGATGAAAGCGTGCTAGCTGAGCTAACTAAATAACCTCTCTTCCCCTATTAATCAAAGACCACCCATGAAAATCGTTGAAACAATTGCTGACATGAAAAGGATAAGGCAGCAGATTGTCGAGCCGGTCGGCTTTGTGCCCACTATGGGCTATCTCCATGAAGGTCACCTATCTCTGGTCAGGTGGGCCAGGTTGGAAAATCCATCGGTAGTAGTCAGTATATTTGTTAACCCCACCCAATTTGGGCCTCAGGAAGACATTGACCGTTACCCCTGCGACCCTCAGCGTGACCTGGCTCTGCTGGAGAAGGAAGGGACTGATATTGTCTTTATGCCTCCGGTAGCGGAGATGTATCCGCAACAGTTTAGTAGCTGGGTGGAGGTTGGTGAAGTAACCGATCGATTGGAAGGAGCTTCCCGTCCCGGTCATTTCAGAGGAGTTTCTACTGTTGTCGCCAAGCTATTTAACATTGTTCAGCCAACCAGAGCCTACTTCGGTCAGAAGGATGCCCAGCAGGTAATAGTTATCAAGAAGATGGTGGCTGACCTTGATATGAACCTGGAGGTAATTATCCTACCCACGGTGCGTGAGCCTGACGGTCTGGCGATGAGTAGCCGTAATACCTATCTTAACCCCGAGGAACGCCAGGCAGCACTAGTCTTGTACCAGGCACTAACCCTAGCTCAGCAATTATGGTCACAGGGTGAGAAAGATACCGAAAAGCTCCGCCGGGAAATGCTCACTCTTATTCAAGAACAGCCGCTGGCAAGTATTGATTACGTCAGTATAGCTAACGCCGAGACCTTAGACGAATTGGATGTGGTCAATCTTCCGGCTCTAGTCTCACTGGCAGTAATAATCGGCAAGACCAGACTAATAGATAATGTGGTGCTGGGATAGGAGTTAGGCAAGGTCTGAGGATAGTTTGAAGCTTTATTCGGCGATGGTTAGCTGACGATGCAGTGAGAGCATATCAAAGGTTCAGTCCGATTGACAATATGTGCTAATGTGTCAGAAAAGTATAAAAGATCGTTAAGTAATGCATTCTAACCTTGGTGAATTGGCAGATAAACTTAATAATTGTTTGATATAAGGTTTAAAGAAGGTAAAAAGGAACTAGATTTGATTAAACCATTTTGGGAAACCTTTGGTAACGAAACCGATAGAACTATTGGAATAGTTGGTTATGTCCCAATTCTCATGTAAAAACTCCTAGCTTGGATACCTCCGGTGTTAAGCATTCTGCACTGCCACCGGCTCTTTTTCAACCCTTTGTTTAGCCCGGCTCACCAAAAGCCTCTCTTTTCAGCAGTTCTATTTCAAACCAGTCCATTCAACAATGCTTTCTCGCTTTTCCGAGACTAATGTAAACAATTCTAATTGTTTACATTATCTGGATTAAATGTAGGATGTGATCCACCAACAATAATTTTACACAGAGATTAACATCGCCTACTTTTCTGGTTTGATACCAAAAGTTATTTATCACGACCTTAACTTAGTTTGTGATATTAGAGTTAAATTTATGCATGATGTTGTCGCAGACCTTAAGTTTGACGACGAACGTATAGTATAATGCATTAATAGATTTTCTCAGATACGGGAAGACTTAGTAAAAATTTATCTACCAAAGCTGAGGTTTGAATTAATTGTTAGTCATATTGTAGGTTTATTGCTAGCGTGGTGTCTGCTTCTGTCGGAAATAAGGCCAGTCAACTTGGTAGAAATGCTGAAATTAGAAGAAAAGCGATTCGAACAAGTAATATTGACATCGGATATATTACAAAGAATACTCAAATCTAAGCGAGATAATTCAAACTCATCAGATTTCAGCTGTATAACAATCGCTTATATATAATTACAAATATTCTTGCTATTTACTCTCTAATTAGCACCATAATCCCTAGCATAGCCAGAAAGGATAGCCCGGCGCCGAAGTAGAAGGGAGCGGCTGGGCTAATAGCTTGCCATAGCCAGCCGGCAATGACGCTGGCGGGTAGAAGACTAAGCCCGACCACTCCGTGATACAGACCGTAGGCGGTGCCTCTTTTCTCCTCAGGCACTAAATCAGCAACAAAAGCCCGAGCCACTTCCTCCACTATCCCATAGTAGACTCCGTGACAGGCAAAAAGCAGCAAAACCTGCCATACCTCTGAGGCGAGGGCGAATCCCAAATAAACCAGAACATAAACAAACCAGCCTAGGGTGATAACTCGCCTTCTGCCTAACCTGTCCGACAGCATACCGGCGGGCAAGGAAATAGTGGCATAAGTAACATTAAACAGGACGAGCATCAAGACCACATGAACAAGAGATACCTCCAGATTCTGTGCCCGTAGTATGACAAAGAAGTCACTGGAATTACCTAAGGTAAACACCGCCATAATAGCCAAGAAGACCTTAAACCTAGTATCAAAGCCGGTGGTTAAATGCTTCCAACCAAACCCCTGGGGAGAACTACTACCTGGTAAGGGTTTTCTTCCTGCCTCACGAACAAAGATTAACAACACTAATACTGCCAGCACTGCCGGCACGATGCCTACCAATACCAGCCACTGATATGTCTTTAGACTAAGCTCCAGACCCCAACCATGAATAGAATATATAATAATAGCGGCTATTGCCAGACCGAGGACGGCTCCAGTGGTATCCGTGGCTCTATGTAATCCGAAGCCCTTGCCTCTCTCTTCAGCCGAGACAGAATCGGCAACCAGTGCATCTCGTGGTGAAGTGCGGATGCCCTTCCCAACCCTATCGCTAAATCTAATGGCTAGCACTGCGCCCCAACTAGAGGCCAGATACATAAAAGGCTTGGCTACGGTAGAAATGCTATAGCCAACTATGGCTAGAGACTTGCGCTTGCCTATTCTATCGCTGAACCAGCCGCTGAATATCCTGAGAATAGCATCGGTGCTTTCAGACAGCCCGCCAATAAGACCTATAATAGTAGTTGCTGCTCCCAGTACATTAGATAGAAAGAGGGGAACAAGGGTAAAAATCATCTCACTGCTAATGTCGGTCAGCAGGCTGACTATACCTAGGAAGAACACATTAGGGTTGAGCCCGAAAATCTTGCTGCGTCCCGGGTAAACTCTATCAGTGGCAGGTAACTTCATAATATTTATTAGTATATCACCGCTATGTAAAGATTGTTGATAAGAAGTTAAAAATAACTTAAAGGGGGTACAAAGCCTGACCTAGACTTATCCTGACCAGTGTGTTATGCTTACAGCTGAGCAATTTTTCACCTATTATCTAGGATAAACTTGGAAGGGAGCGAAATGAATAAAAGGAAGCTTGGAAGAGGAGTAGCTGTGGTTGGGGCTGGGATGTCAAAGTATGGTGTGCGTACCGGTGTGAGCAACCGGGAGATGTTTGTGGAAGCCTTCAAGCACATGATGGCGTCTGTAGATAGAGGCGTTGACCCTAAAGATATCGAGGCTAACTATGTAGGCTGTTGTGGTGCCTGGAACTGGGAAAGCCAGGCTGGTATAGGCAAATGGTGCACCGACTGGGCTGGACTGGTTCCCATACCATCAACCACGGTTGATAATGCCTGTGCCAGTGCCTCAGTTGCTATCCGGCAGGGCATTATAGGCATAGCTTCCGGTTTATATGACATAGTTCTGGCTGGCGGTGTAGAGAAAATGAGCACGCTGCCTACTAATGAGACAACGCTGGTTCTGGCGACAGGCGCTGACATGGCCTGGGAAACCTATGCCGGGTTTACCTTTCCCGGACTCTACGCCACTATGGCCACGGCTTATATGAACGAATATGGGACTACCTCTGAGGATCTCATGGCAGTAGCCATAAAGAACCACGATAACGGTGTCCTAAATCCTATGGCTCAATTCGGCCAAACTATTAGAGATGTTATGAATGCGCGGATAGCTAAGGCCAAGGAGAAAGGGCAGCCAGTCCCAAGTTGGGCTGACGAGATGGAATTTCTTCACGACTCGGCATTTAACCCGGTAGTTGCCTGGCCACTAAAGCTATTCGATTGCTGTCCTATCACTGATGGGGCTGCCTGTGTTCTACTGGTTGCTGAGGAAATAGCTAAGGATTTTACAGATACACCCATATACATCATTGGGACAGGTCAGGCTAGTGGTGGGGCTCTTCACGACAGGGAATCTCTCACGTCCATACCGGCAGCACAGATAGCAGCCAGGCAGGCTTATGAAATGGCCGGGGTTAGTCCTCAAGATATAAAGATAGCTGAGGTTCACGATTGCTTTACCATTGCCGAAGTAATGGCTATCAGTGACATTGGTTTCTTTAAGCCTGGGAAGGAAGCCGCTACAGCGGCAGCGGAGGGCAAGACCCATCGGGACGGAGTGAAACCGATTAACACCTCAGGTGGTCTAAAGAGCAAAGGGCATCCGGTGGGAGCTACTGGTGCCGGCATGGTGGTGGAAATATTCGAGCAGATGAAGGGACATGCCGGACCAAGACAAGTACCGATAGATGCCAACCTAACTCTGACGCACAATGTTGGGGCGCACGGCACCACCGTAGTAGTTCAAATATATGAGAGGAGATAGACTGATGGATGAGATGCCTTTCACCGCAGCGTCATTCGATAAATTCTGCAGTGAAAAGAAGCTTATGGCTTCAAGATGTAAAAAGTGTGGTGCCATATGGTTGCCGCCACGACCCCTGTGCCTCAAATGCAAAGGCGGGGACATGGAATGGGTGGAGTTGAAGGGCAAGGGTAAAATAGTGTCTTTCACTGCCATAGGTGTTGGTGCCCCGACAATGATTGAGGCGGGTTATGACCGACAGCATCCCTATTGCGCCGGAGTGATTGAATTAGAAGAAGGTTGCCGAATGAACGCCCAGATAGTGGGGGTTGATGTCGAGCACCCTGAGAACATAAAAATTGGTACCCCGGTGACGGTAGATTTTCTTGAAAGAGGCAGTTTCTCCCTGGTGCCAGCGATAGCCAACGTTAATAAGACATACGCCATCTTTAGAGCCTCGTAAACCGATGAGGCATCGCCTACAAGATATATGAAGCTTAGACCGGAAGGCCTTATAGAAATCTGCTAGTTTTGGAGGTTATCATGGAAAAGGAAAGAGAAGTCGTTATAGTAAGTACAGTCAGGACTCCATTTGGCCGGTATGGCGGCTCATTGAGGGACATCGATTATTATGACCTAGGAGCCATCCCGATGAAAGAAGTGCTGAAGCGTGTTAATCTGGAACCTGAGGTTGTAGATGAGGTTTTTTGGGGAGTAGGTGATACCTCACCGTGTAAGGACCCTTACACTCCAGTAGCAGCTAGGCAGTCGCTGATAAAGGCTGGTCTCCTCCCTACTACGCCATCTATCTCCTTTGATATGGCCTGTGTATCAGCGATGCATGCGGTTAAGCTGGCAGCCATGTCCATCAAGCTGGGTGAGATAGATGCTGCCATAGCTGGTGGTGCCACCTCTTTCAGCCGGGAGCCGCTCATCCTGCGCGGCGTCCGCTTTACTGGCTTTAGAATAGGGAATATTAATCTTGAAGACCCCTTATTTGAACTCGGCTACGACGATTTCAACCCGGTAAGTGTTGATACCGATAATGTTGCTTTTGAACATGGGATAGATAGGCTGGAGCAGGACGAGTGGGCACTGCGTAGCCATGTAAACTATGGCAATGCCTGGAACGCAGGAAAGTTCAAAGACGAGATTATGCCCCTCCCCATCCCACAACCAAAGGCAGAGCCTAAAATACTGGACATAGACGAGCAGTATCGAGCAGACTCTTCTTTGGAAAGGCTATCAAAATTACAAACAGTGTATGGAACCCGAGCGATTACGGCAGGCAATGCTCCCGGCTTGAATGACGGTGCTACTGCAATCTTGGTGATGAGCAGGGAGAAAGCTCAAGAGCTTGGTCTTGAGATTCTAGCCACGGTAGTGGCGCAGGTGTCCATTGCCATTGATGCCAGCCGCATGCCCGAAGGTCCGGCTATTGCCTGGCAAAAGGTTCTAAAGAAGGCAGATTTGACCATAGATGATATGGCAGTGATGGAGATAAATGAAGCCTTTGCTGCGGTGCCGCTGGTATCTATCAAGCTCTTCGCTGGCGATGACAAGAAAAAGCTTAAGGAAATAAGGGACAGGACAAATATTAACGGCAGTGCTATAGCTATTGGGCATCCTAACACCGCCAGCGGGGCAAGGATAGTCATGAATCTAATGTATGAACTAAGAAGGAGAGGTGGTGGCTACGCTTTGGGTGGCATCTGTGGTGGTTTAGCTCAGGCCGATGCTACCATAATAAAGGTGGAGTAAATCCACGGAAGGAAATGAAAGCTAACGCTATTTCGAGGAGGTAATCGTGGCAGGAATTTACGAGCTCACTGAAGACCAAGAGATGATACTCGCCGCCGTGAGAGATATGGCGAAAGATAAGATTGCTCCCCGGTCGGCAGAGATAGACACTGAAAACGAATATCCCTGGGACATAATAGAGCTCTATCGTGAGAGCCAGCTTCTAAGTATGATTATTCCTGAAGAGTATGGGGGAGTGGGTACCGGTGAACTAACCTGCTGCCTAGTAATAGAAGAACTTGCCAAAGTCTGTGCTAACTCAGCCCATGCCTTGGCTGATCACTGGCTGGGGCTTGAACCTATTATATTAGGTGGACATGAAGAAGTAAAGCAAAAATTTCTGCCTCAGTTGACGACTAAGCTTGCTGCCTTTGCTCTCACCGAAACTGAGGCTGGTTCTGATATTTCGGGAATACAGACCAAGGCAGTAATGGAAGGCGACAATTATATCATTAACGGTCAAAAAATATTCTGCACCAATGGTGGTACTGCCGATTTCATCTCCGTTTTTATACGGACAAGTGCTGATCGTAACCGCGGCATGAGCGTTTGTGTCGTGCCAAAGGAAACACCAGGCTTTTCCGTGGGTAAGAAAGAGGAGCAGCTAGGAATGAGAGGCACACCTGCCTACGAATTGGTATTTGAGGACTGCCAGGTTCCTAAAGAAAACCTTATAGGGCAAGAAGGAGACGGTTTCAAAATAGCTCTGGGAGTGTTTGACCGAAGCCGACCTTTCGATGCCATTCTGGCAGTTGGCATCAGTGAGGGGGCTTTGCAGTATGCCATTGATTATGCCAAGGAGCGAAGACAGTTCGGACGCCCCATCGCCGAGTTCCAGGGCATTCAATTCATGCTGGCTGATATGGCTATTCAAACTGAAGCTGCCCGCCTACTAGTATATCAAGCAGCTGCTTTAATAGACCAAGGTAGTTCGTTCATATCACAGTTTTCGTCTATGGCTAACTGCTTCGCTACGGATACTGGGGTCAAAGTGACCAATGATGCCATGCAGATTTTGGGCGGTTATGGTTATATCAAGGACCACCCTCTCGAGCAGAAGATGAGAGATGCCAGGCTACTCCAGATTGTGGAAGGAACTAATCAGATTCAAAGGGTAGTGGTCGCCAGAAGTCTGCTGAGATAACCCTATTCCACTAACACAGCTATACAGTGTTCATTATTGGGATAAGATGGACTTTTCACTGGAAGGTAAAACAGCTTTGATAACTGGCGGCAGTCGCGGTATAGGACGAGCCACTGCTCTAGGTTTTGCTAGAGCTGGGGCAGACATTGCCATAGCCAGCCGAAAACTCCCCGACCTGGAAAAAACAGCTGAGGAAATCAGGAAAACGGGAAAGAAAGCCCTAGCAGTGGCCGCTCATATGGGCAGGACAGAGGACATACATAACCTGGTCACTAAAGTCAGGGAGGGGTTCGGGAGAATCGACATCCTGGTGAATAATGCCGGCACTAATCCTACCATGGCTCCAGCCTTAGAGGTGGATGAGCGTGCTTGGGATGTCATTATGAATGTGAATGTGAAAGGGCTATTCTTTCTCAGCCAGGCGGTGGCCAAGATTATGAAGGAGCAAGGCGGGGGCTGTATAATCAATGTCACCTCAGCCGGAGGAATCAGACCACATATATTACCCATCTACTCCATAAGTAAGGCAGCAGTATTAATGGTAACCAAGGTTATGGCACTGGAATGGGCTAAATATGGCATCAAGGTTAACGCGGTGGCACCAGGACTGGTTAAGACACGTTTCAGTGATGCCCTGTGGAGCAACAAGCAAACTCTGGATTACCTACTAGAAAGAGTCCCCATGCGGCGCTTCGCTGAGCCGGGAGAAATAGTGGGAACAATGCTTTACCTGGCATCAGATGCCTCTCAGTTTGTGACCGGAGCCATAGTCAGTGTTGATGGCGGTGAGACTATTTAAACAAGCGCAAGTACTTGACTGCCTTGGGGTAAGATGTTTATCATCAGTCCTAGTCGGCGCAAAGGCAGGTCTTAATCCGGGGTCAAAAATAAACAATTCATTTAAAAGGAAAAGGAGGTAAAAATGGGACTTAAATCGCCTGAGGAATTTAAGGAGAGTCTTAGAGATGGCAGGGTGGTTTACATTAGTGGCGAGAAGGTTGAAGATGTTACCACTCACCCTCAGTTAAAGGTAGCCGTGGAGACCGCAGCTACTGATTATGTTATGGCTGAGATGCCGGAGTTCAGGGACTTGGCAGTAGTGGTTGATGAGAAGACGGGTGAAGAATACAGCCGATACTTCTACCGACCCAAGAACGGTGAGGATTTGCTCAAACGGCACGAACTCATACTGGCTGCATCCAGACTGAATTATACTACCACACCGTTCGTCAGGGAGATGATTGATTCTTTTA
>DUER01000148.1 GCA_011192075.1 Dehalococcoidia bacterium
TAAATCTTATACTTTCAATCCTAGCTTTCCTTTGCTCACGCAACAGGGTAGTCGTTAGGATGTTCCAAGAGGTTGGGGATCTGTTGCTTAATTATAATTCCTCAGGCCATTCGCCCAGTGTTACCTCGACTGTGAAGGAGTCACCGCCACGGTGTACCGATAGTGAAATCTTGTCGCCAGGTTCTTTGTCATTTAAATAAGCAACCAAATCATCAACTGCGGAAACTTCAATCCCATCAATGGCGATAATTATGTCCCCTCCGCGGCCAGGCTGACCTAAGTCATCGCTGCCGCTTTCAATCAAACCAGCCTTTTCAGCAGGACTACCTGCTGCTACGGTAACTACATAGATACCGGAGGAAACAGAGAGCTCAAGTAATTCAACCAGGTTAGGGCTAATTGCCACCGCACTGATACCCAGCCATGGGTTTTTAACCTCTCCACCTTTAAGCAGTGCTGGCAGCAGGGACTTCACAGTGTTAATTGGTACGACAAAGCCAATACCGGTAGATGAAGCTTCAATTGCGGTATTAATGCCAACTACCTCTCCAGCGGAATTAAGTAGCGGTCCCCCGGAGTTACCCGGATTAATAGCGGCATCCGTCTGGATAATTTCCGGGTTAGGACGCTGACCAGCACTACTGAGTGATCTGCCTACGCCACTGATAATCCCAATCGTTATCGAACCATCAAGCCCGAATGGTGAGCCCAAGGCAACCGCCATTTGTCCTGGTTTAATGCTGTCTGAGTCTCCGAGTAATAAAGGTTTGACCTTACCAAGTTTCCCTATGTCAACCTGGAGTAACGCCACATCACTCTCGCGGTCAGTGCCCACGACCTCTGCCTCTAGTCGCCTGTCGTCATGCAATATGACGGTTACCTTGATGGCATCCTCTACCACATGGTTGTTTGTAATGATATGTCCTTGGTCATCGATGATGAAACCGGAACCCTGTCCTCCCTGAGGAGCGATGAAGTTAAAACTACCATTGGTCTCGATTTCGACAATTATCATTACCACGGCTGGAATAGACTTTTCGTAAAGAGAAATAATGCTGTCTTCATCGTACAGTGCGGTAGGTATGACTTGTTCAGTAATATTTGTAGTAGGGCTATCACTGTCGACCTTATCAACCTCACCCGTCAGTGTACAACTGGAAAGTATACCTGCCAACATGAGTACTATCAGAGGGACCGCCAGCCATTTGATTTGGAGACGTTTGTGTTTTCCGAAAACTAATGTCATGATTCCTTCCCTTTATACATTTAATGACCAAGGGTTGCCAATAATTAGAATAATCTCTCATTGAAATGATAACATCTGCGTGTTCCCCTGCATATGACTTCTGTCACAGTTGTCAAAGAGTAATCGAAAAGAATAGACCAACTGAGATACAATAAGCATATGCCTTAACAATAGTCCCTTTTTAAACATTCTAACTTTTTGTTACGTTTGGGCGATCTGAAATCATTGACAATCAGCAAATGTAAATTGTAACATAACTTGAGGTATAGGATATTTTTATTTAAGGAGGAGTACGATTGATGTCAAACGCAAGTGAACCGAAGAAGCCTCTAGAAGTGATGCCCAGAGACCAGCTCGATCAACACCTTATTGAGTTCATGAAGTCGCATAATGTTTGTGTGCTGGCCACGACCAAGGATAATATACCTAGAGCCACTTCACTTGAATACGAGGCTGAAGGGACAACGTTATATATAATGGTTGATCGGGGTAGAAAGATAGAAAATATGAGAGCTAATTCGCAAATAAGCGTTGCTATACATGATCCTTTACATGGCTGGTTGACTGTTAAGGGAATCCAAATTACCGCGCAGGCGAAACTACTAACCGATAGTGACGCTGAGTACTCTGGCACTTGGAAAATCTTCAATAGGTCGAACGCAGGCAAAGAGGGATGGGATACACCTCCAAAGGACCGCACCTTCCTCATTATTAAACCCCAGAAGATTGAGTTGATAGAGACTGCGCTAAGAGAGAAAGGCTATAAGATGCAGCAGGTGTGGGAAGCCCAAAGTTAGGTTAGTTCTTAATACGGCAACCCCCTAAAATACAACGCTCAATACAGTTGTCCTAGATTTTATTTCTGAAGTAATTAGCCCAATAGCAAGGTAGCTGGTGCTCAAGCAAATATATGGGGTCATGCCTGACGGCGATCACTGTTTCTCGTATATTGGTATCAGGAATTAGATAGACGACACAAACTGGCTGAATGTTCAATGCAATGCTCAAGCTCGGCTTCGTCTTGCGAAAAGTCTGGAGGCAATAGACTAATTCAAAAATTTGCAGCATAGACGAGTTTAGTTATAAAATTACATTGAAATCTGTGGAGTGATTGTAGGAATAGCTCAGCTTCTCATGTATCCACAAAGAGTCAGATGGTTTTTGCCTTATCTTTGCCAAGGTTATATGACGCACTCAGTTCCTTAAAGAGGATCGTATGAAGGGGTACATTGAAATTGACCAGGTACTTTGCAAAGGATGCGAAATCTGCACCTTTTTCTGTCCTAAGGGTATGATTAACAGTTCCGATAAACTAAATCCCAGTGGATACAGAGTAGCTGTCTTTAATGATAATAGCGAATGTACCGGATGTGCCATCTGTGCGGTGGTGTGTCCCGAAGTAGCAATAGAGGTGTACCGTGGCTAAGGTTCTTATGAACGGAAACAGCGCTATAGGAGAAGCCGCTATCAGGGCTGGGTGTCAGTGTTATTTTGGCTACCCGATTACTCCACAAAACGAATTAACCGAATATATGGCTACACACCTGAGCAGAAAGAAGGGATGCACTTTCATTCAGGCTGAAAGCGAGATTTCTGCGATAAATATGGTTTATGGAGCCAGTCTAGCTGGAGTCAGAGCAATGACCTCCTCCTCCAGCCCTGGAATCAGTCTGAAGCAGGAAGGCATTTCTTATCTAGCAGCCTGTGAACTTCCAGCAGTTATCGTAAATATGACTAGGGGTGGGCCGGGATTAGGAAGCATATCGGCTGCTCAGTCCGACTATTTTCAGGCTACTAGAGGCGGAGGTCATGGGGATTACCGAACGATAGTTTTAGCGCCGTCGTCAGTACAAGAGCTGGCAGACCTGACATACAAAGCTTTTGACCTTTCCGATAAATATCGGGTTCCGTTAGTTATTCTGGGTGATGGTATGCTGGGCCAGATGATAGAGCCAGTGGAATTCAGTTATGAAGCACCTAAAGAACCGATAATTAGAAACAACGCATTAAGGGGAGCAAAGGGACGTACCAGCAGAATTGTTAAGACCTTTACCTCAAATCCAGCTACTGTTGAAGAGATTAACTGGAGCTTATTTAGAAGATACCAACTAATCAAACAGGAAGAGGTCGTCTGGGATACCTTCATGGTGGAAGATGCCCAGCTAATAGTAGTTGCCTTTGGAATAGCAGCCCGTATTGCTAAAGGTGCAATCAAGAGTGCCCGAATAGAGGGGATGAAAGTTGGAATGTTAAGGCCAATCACTCTCTGGCCATTCCCCGCAGAAAAGGTTAGAGAAGTGGCCAACAGGACAAACTATTTTCTTGTCTTTGAAATGAACATGGGGCAGATGATAGAAGACGTGCAGTTAGCATTGGAGGGCGCCGGAGAAGTTTCCTTCTACGGAAGAACAGGAGGCGTAATTCCCACGCCAAACGAAGTGCTCAGAGTAATCTCACGTCTTTATTATCAGAAGGGTTTGAAGTAGGAAATGAAGAAAATATATACTCGTCCTAAGTCGCTAAAGAGGACTCCATTCCACTATTGTCCCGGGTGCGGTCATTCCATTACTCATAAAATTATGACCGAGTTGATTGACGAGATGAATCTTCAAGACAAGACCATCGGTATCCCACCACCGGGGTGTTCGGTGTTTGCTTACAACTATTTTGACATCGACATGGCAGAATCGGCGCATGGGAGAGGTGCCGCTGTAGCCACTGGTCTAAAAAGGGCCTATCCTGAAGCAATAGTCTTCACCTATCAAGGAGATGGTGATCTTGCCGCTATCGGTACTGCCGAGACAATACATGCCTCCAATAGAGGGGAAAATATAACCGCCATTTTTATCAATAACGCCGTGTATGGAATGACCGGAGGACAAATGGCTCCGACTACTCTTTTAAGCCAGAAAACTACCACTACTCCTTACGGACGGGACGATAAGATAGAGGGATATCCTATCAAGATGAGTGAGATTCTAGCCCTGGTCAAAGGCTCAGCATACATTGAGCGGGTTGCCGTCAATTCCCCCGCCAACATTATAAAAGCCAAAAAAGCGATACGCAAGGCATTCCAGGTACAAATAGATTGTCTTGGCTTTTCTATGGTGGAAATCCTCTCTCCCTGTCCTACTAACTGGAAAATGAGTCCTGTAGAATCCTGGAAGTGGATTGATGAAGTGATGGTCAAGGAATTTCCTTTAGGAGTAATAAAGGATATAACTGGTAAAAAAGATGCTGGTTAAAACGATTATTGCGGGTTTTGGAGGTCAGGGTGTTCTCTCCATAGGCCTCAGTCTAACCCAGGCAGCGATGCTGGAGGGAAGGTATGTAACTTACTTGCCGTCTTATGGGGCAGAAGTCCGGGGCGGTACTGCCAATTGTACAGTAGCTATATCAGACGAAGAGATTGCATCCCCAGTCGCTTCTACTCCAGAGTTCGTTATAGCCATGAACCAACCTTCTTTAATAAGATTCCAGAATCAGATTCAATCGGGAGGTGTACTCTTTCTTAATTCCTCCCTGACACAAGCCGAGATCTCAAGAGGGGACATTGAAGTTGTCCAAGTCCCTGCAGATAATATTGCTGAAGAGCTGGGTAATCGCAAATCAGCTAACGTTGTGATGTTAGGTGCATTCATTAAAAAAAGCAACCTTGTTTCGCTTGACAGCGTAG
The DNA here is from genome assembly GCA_011192075.1 of Dehalococcoidia bacterium. Taxonomy (GTDB): domain Bacteria; phylum Chloroflexota; class Dehalococcoidia; order Dehalococcoidales; family S120; genus S120. Next base: position 4,923 of record DUER01000148.1, read on the forward strand.
TCAAAGGGCTGAAAGACACTTTGAAGGAGAAACAGAAACTGAGAGCTATTAATAAAGAGGCATTAATTACAGGATATAATCTGTTCTAGGCTGAAAGAAGCCTAAGTAGGGGAATAGCCTCTTATACACGAAGTCAATCGGGGGTAACTTATGTGTGTACAACAGATTTCAGTAACTATGCAAAATGTGCCGGGAAAGTTCCTGGATGTTAGCGAATGTCTGGGCACTGAAGGGATAAACGTCAGAGCCATCTCAGTAGCTGACACATCCGATATGAGCACGGTGAGATTTGTAACGGATGACCCCACAAAAACTGCTAATGTCCTAAGTAGCCATGGCTATTCGATAAGAGTAACCGATGTTCTGGCAGTAGAGGTCCCTGATCATCCAGGAGGTCTTCGAGCAGTTCTTAAGGCTCTAAAGTCGACCGATATAAATGTCCTCTATCTCTATCCCTTTCTAGGCAGGGGAGAAAGTGGGCAGCCAATTGTTATTTTAGGTGTAGACAAAACCGAAGAAGCCATAGAGGTTTTGCAAAAGTATTGGGTCCACACCTTTGGTAAAGAAATCTATGCTCTGTAGTCGTACTCCCCATGCTTAGCTTCTAGTATAGTCGCTTTCATCAGGTTGAAGCCGAGTGAATTACCCCCCAGCAAGCTGGGGGGTATCTGTGGCGCGAATGCTCACACCTTCTTCGTTCGAAATCACTTTGTAGCGCCTAAAGACACTGCTTGCCACCCCACCCTGCGATTCATCCTCGCAATAAGCCGTGGGGTATTCTCGCTAGCTTTTATAAATGAAGCATATGGGGTTACTACGACAAATTAAGGCTGATACCAATACAGTGGATTGTTATTGCGGAAAGTAGTCAGTGTTGGGTTTGTAAAGTTCACTGAAAGGGGGATATCGTGATATTATTAAAGAGCATTTCAATGACTGATGGCAACACTGCTGTATATAGAGGGTGAAGATACTGTGTTACTCATGCCCGATGACAGAACCATTGTGCTAAAGCCTATCAAGTGGTACAAGAATCTTGCCACAAGAAAGGGGCAGCTTGCAGCCGAAGCGTTTCTCATTGAAGGGGACAGGACCATCAAACAGATAATCAGTAGTAATCCAGATGATATAATTGAAATTGTATCCACAGAGGAACTATCTCCCTTTTACCATAAATACTCTAAGCGCCTTGTCACTGATAGCCAGTTACGCTCGATCTGCTCCACAAAGGCGCCTCAGGGAATCATTGCTGTCGTCCGTCTACCCCTAGATACGTACTCTGACCAACTGCCAGACAACATCGGTGCTAAAATCCTACTGCTTGAAGATGTTCAAGACCCGGGRAATGTGGGTACTCTCATCCGCACTGCCGCAGCCTTTGATTTTTCYGGGRTTATCCTGACAGAAAAATGCGCCGACCCCCTATCTCCAAAATGTGTTCAGTCAACTGYTGGTACAGTGTTATCTTTATGGATCAGAAGAACCTCCCGTTATCTAGGGCTTGTAGAGGAATTGAAACATACTGGATACTCCCTCGTAGCTGCAGATCTCGGTGGCGCGGAAGACCCTTCGGTTCTTCAATGCCAGAATAAGCTCCTGCTTGCATTGGGCAACGAGGCATCTGGTCTTTCGGACTCAGTGCTGAACGCGTCCAATCATAGATTAAGAGTACCCACAATCCGGGGGAAAGCAGAATCGCTGAATGTAGCGGCTTGCGGTGCAATCTGCATGTATCTGAGCCATCATAAATATTGAGCCTATCATCGAGTGACCAGTCTTCGCCGTTTCAATCAACCACGTATTACCTTTGATGAAAGCTCAGGATCGTTATCCGATTACATAACAGATCATTAATCTACCAATCACAGAAGTGTACGAAGGCTGAGCATGTGGTACTATTTCAGTTCTGAGTTTTTTAACAGAAGGGGCTGGGGAGTAGTATCTCCAGCCCTTTCTTCGTCTGGAGATCACAATTCATCTGATTGTTAAGCCCACATTACAACAATCGAATCAATTAGATAAACCTTATACAGGTCATAGTTTTCGTCCAGCCATTTAACCCAAAGGTATACCAGCTCAGGATCAGCGTCATCCCAAGTCAATGAAGGGTTGATTTCAAATATACTCCAAACGCCCATACACTTGGGACTTTGTGACATCACACCAAGTGAGGTAACAGGAACAATCTCCATGAATCTTTTATACCACCCTGGGTCTTCATCGTATGGGAAGTCGCAGCTATTGGGCTACAGCCATACAACATAAGCAGCATTTGCAGGACTGATAGGGGCCTCTAATCACTCTTGTTTCGGAGAGTACAGGAAATAATAGAGCACTGGTCACAGTAATTAATGCATGGTTCAATATGTATAGTTACCTAGGCAACTTGTAGTCTTCCTTTTATATTCTGCTATAAATGGTCACATAGCCGAAGAAACTTCTCTTGGCTACTATTGACACTCAAAAAGAGGCGAAAAGAATCGACTGTGATATAATACCTCCAGGAGTCTTTTGGAGGATTATTCTAATGCCGAAAAAGTTAACGGTAATTCCAGAACAGTGTTCTGGTTGTAGGATCTGTGAACTTGTATGTGCCATCAAACATTTTGGAGTGAACAATCCGAAGAAGGCGGCGATAAGAGTAGTAAACACGTACCCTCATCCAGTCATGAGAATGCCGATTGTATGTAGCCAGTGTAAAGTGCCCTTGTGTGCCAAAGTGTGTCCTACTGACGCTTTACGATGGGTCGAAGGTATCGTACATTTGGACAAGGAGGACTGCATTTCTTGTTATAAGTGCGTGGAAGCATGTCCTTTCGGAGCAATATACGCACATGAAGATTGTGACCTCCCCATCAAGTGTGATATGTGTGGGGGAGATCCGGAGTGCGTTAAGCAGTGTCCTTTGGGAGCCCTGAGGCTTATACCAGAGGATGCCCTAGGTGAACCCAAACGTGTGAATAACATCTTGAGCTATACTCAGATGAAAGAAATTGAGTTCTACGAGAAGGGCGAAAAGAAGACCATCCACTACGCTGAGATAGGGGAGGAAGAGCTATGAGTATAAAGAGCGGATATTTTAAGAAGAGCCTACATGTAGACCTTACTAAGGGTAGTGCCGATCGTCGGGCTCTCCCGGACAGTTTCATCGAAAAGTATGTCGGGGGGCGTGGCTTTGGTGCAAGATTAGTCTGGGACAATCTGAAGAAGCATAATTACAAGATAGATCCCCTGGGCCAGGAGAATCTCGTGGTTGTGGCGCCGGGCCCTTTGACCGGAGTTTACCTGCCATCATCGGGGAAGAGTTCCTTTATTGCCATATCACCGGCTACTGGCCTCTATGGTGATTCATCCATGGGTGGTGGTTTTGGTGTTGACCTCCGACAGACGGGAATCGATGTTCTATCCATTATAGGCAAAGCACCGGAACTGTCTGTTCTTTTCATTGACAATGGTGAAGCAACGATTATTCCCATGCCTAAACTGAAAGGGAAGAGCTGTCTGAAAGCTGAAGGTATTATCAGAGAACATCTGGATACCCGCACTGCTCATGTTGCAACTATCGGTCCGGCTGGCGAAAACATGGTGAAGTTTGCCTGCGTTAATGCTGACTGGGGCCGTAATGCCGGAAGGACGGGGATCGGCGCAATCATGGGCTCGAAGAATCTCAAGGCTATTGTGGTGAGGGGACACCAGGACCTTCCAGTTTATGACGTAAACGGATTGATGGTGGAGTCTGATAAAGCTTATACATACTTGAAAGAACACAAATATTTCAGAATGTGGCAGCAGGAAGGGTTGATGAATGTCATCGAGTACGCTAACGAGAAAGGCATTCTGCCATCATATAATTTCAAGGACAGCGTTTTTGCCAGGCATGAGCAAATCAATGGTGCGACGATGCTTGCGGACTACAAGATAGGTGACAGCGCTTGTTTTTCTTGTTCGATGTGTTGCAGTAACATTTGCCTGGTAAAGAACGGGAAATATACGGGAACGGTAGTTGAGGGACCAGAATACGAATCATGCGCTATGCTTGGTTCTAATCTGGGAATAGATAATTTTGCTGCGGTACTTTCGGCAAACCGACTTTGTGATGAGCTTGGGATAGATACGATTTCCACAGGTAACCTCGTTGGAGCGGTAATAGAGGGGTACGAGAAGGGAATCTTGGCACTCTCTGACCTTGATGGCAATGATATAACCTGGGGAGATGAGGATGCTATCTTGGAACTGATATCAAAAATCGCTAACCGGCAGGGTATTGGTGACATTATTGCTGATGGCTCTCGCCGCATTATCGAGAAATGGCCTGAAATGGATAAAATCATCCTTCAGGTCAAGGGACTTGAGCAGTCTGCCTATGATAGCCGTGCCGGTAGTTCGATGGCACTAGCTTATGCTACCTCAGATATAGGCGCACATCACACACGGGCGTGGACTATTGCCAAGGAGATGGAAGAAGGTCAGGACTGGTCTGACGAAGACAAGACCGAGACCGTAATCTATCACCAAAAACTGCGTCCGTTGTTCGACATGCTCGGAGTTTGCCGTCTGCCATGGATTGAACTGGGGTTGAATGAAAGGCACTACGCGAACTTCTACAAATATGTAACCGGAAATGAAGTATCACTCGAGCAGCTTCTGGAACTATCGAATGACATATATGACCTAACACGTCTGATAAATACCCGCCTCGGCATGAGTCGCAAAGACGATAGTCTTCCCTACAAGGTTTGGGCAAATCCTCCTCTCACTGGTCCGAATGCAGGCAAGGTGATTGACCGCGACTATTTTCAGAAACTTCTTTCCCTGTACTATCAAAAGCGTGGCTGGGATGAAAACGGCATTCCCCAGGCTAGGTTGGAAAATAAATTTGAAGATTAGCTTCTCCAATGCTATAGCCGTTGAGTTAAGTCTCAAAAAGAGGTCCAATCCTGTAGTAGTGAATAGAGATAGTTATTATATTTCAGTTCGGGGGTAGTATGACTGGCAAAACAGCAGCCTTTTACTTTTGAGTTAGGCTTACCGAAGGTTATGTCAAAGGTCAAAAGACAATGTTTGGTGTAGGTCGGTTTAACCACGGAGCTTTTTGGGGAACCCTCTAGTCTATCTCGATAAAAATTGGGCTATCACTTAACTTCACGGTAGCCGCCTCAGTTACTCTTTATGCTCCTGAGATTTCGGTTACTTTGACCTTACCAGTAATCTCAGGAGGCAAGGGACCAACACCCCACAGGACATAAACTATCCTCCCGTTTATATTGAATCTATACTGACCATCATCGATATGCCAGTCGTCTATCTTTTCCCGAATTGTTTCAACTTCATCGCCTTCACTTAGCTCTCCTAACATATTAGCTACTGTTAGATGAGCATAGAAAAGAGGGGGCTTATCACCATTGTCTTTGATCAAAACTGACCTCTCATTAAAGGGCACTCCGTGTCTTACTGGCGGCAGCTTGATGTTTACGTAGAAAAGCTTTTCTATACCATTAGCCAAGGCAAAGATATAGCTACGAGCCAGGATTTTAACAAAGTCCTCAGTGGAGTAATCTTGTGTCTGGTGAGCTTGCTGGTACTGCACCTCAGTTACTCATATTGGCTTGTTCCCAATTCCATTCTCTGCTAGGAAGCGCTTAAAGGACTGGATATTAAGTTACTCACCATAGCCAATGAAATGCATATTAGCAATATCAAAGTAATCAGCTCCGCTAACCTGCCCCCCAAAAAGGAGTCCAGTTATAATGTTAGACTAAGGATGAGTGTGCTTGCCCCATTTGCTGTAGAGGGCCCTAACCAAAATCAAGTTTAATCGTTATTAATATTAGGTTAAAATCATTGAGAGGCACTAAAAGTGATAATCGGAGGTAGCTGAAATGAAGAAGATATTTATGTCCGCACTAATGGCAGTCATACTGTTGGGCTTGGTGGCTTGTGCTCAGCCGCTATCAAGCGAGATAGTACGGTCAGAAAAGCAACGGGTAACTTCACCAGAGGTGAGCGAAGCCACTCTGACAACTCTGGTCAGCGGAAACAGTGTCTTCGCTTTCGACCTATATCAGGCACTTAGGGAGGAGGATGGTAACCTCTTCTATTCTCCCTACAGCATCTCGCTAGCGCTGGCGATGACATATGCCGGGGCTCGCGGTGAGACCGCACAGCAGATGGCGGATACTCTTCACTTCGTACTCTCCCAAGAGCGTTTACATCCGGCATTTAATAGCCTGGATATCGAACTCGGTCAGCGTGGCGAAGGTGCTAGAGGTAAGGATGACGAGGGTTTCAGGTTGAACATCGTCAATACCATCTGGGGCCAAAAAGACTATCAATTCCTCACCACATTCCTCAACCTCCTAGCTGAGAATTACGGTGCTGGGCTGAGAACCATGGACTTTGTCAATGCACCGGAAGAGTCTCGCATCACCATCAATAACTGGGTTAGTGACCAGACAGAAGGTCGGATTGAAGACCTGATTCCGCAGGGTCTCATTAGTGCACTTACCAGGCTTGTCCTCACTAACGCTATTTACTTCAACGCAGCGTGGCAGTATCCCTTCAACGAGGATATGACCAGTGATGGACCTTTCTCTCTGCTTGACGGAGGGGAGGTCACTGTGCCGATGATGAGGCAGACGGAGTCGTTCGGTTATACTGAGGGTGATGGCTATAAAGCCGTCGAACTGCCATACGATGGCCGTGAACTCTCAATGGTAATCTTACTCCCCCAAGCTGGTCAGTTCGAGACGTTTGAAGGGTCTCTGGACGCCCAGTGGGTGGGTGCCATTGTGAAGGACCTGAAATCCAAGCGGGTTGCCCTGACGATGCCGCGATTTGAATTCGAATCTGGCTTCAGTCTAAAGGAGATTCTGGCAATGATGGGTATGCCGCTTGCCTTCTACGGAGGCGCCGACTTCTCCGGCATGACAGGTAATCGTGATCTGTTTATAGCAGATGTGGTTCACAAGGCATTCGTCTCTGTGGATGAAGCAGGTACGGAAGCGGCAGCAGCCACGGCGGTGGTGATGGAGTTAACGGCAGTACCAGAGACACCTGTTGAGGTCACTGTTGATCGTCCCTTTGTCTTTCTAATCCGCGACATTGAGACGGATACCATTCTATTTGTTGGGTGCGTTGTGAATCCTAGTGCATGATTAAGTCTTGACTGCCGTTTCACCAAAAATTGTTCTGTTTAACTTAAGGCTAGCTTACATTGCAAATTTCTACCGTACACATGAACACTGGTATTATGATAAACGTTTAGCGCAGAACTAAATAAACGCCGACTCCATCGGTTCAACCTCATGACGAAACCTATTAAGACCTAGTGACCAAGTATTCGACAGGGGGGCTCTTCCTAATATTAAATCAGCCGTTAGCCTCCCTACTGCTGGGGAATGCATAAAGCCGTGTCCACTGAAGCCACAGGCAAGGTACAGGCCGTGTATCGTCGGTGTCTCTCCCAGGATTGCCATGTAGTCAGGGGTGTCAGAGTGGAGTCCAGCCTGAGCTCTCATAATACCAATATCGCTAAGGTAAGGTAAACGGTGACAAGCTGCCTGAGCCAGAGTATCGGTAAAGAAGTGCCAATCTACTGAGGTAGAGAACCCTTCTGGTTCATCGGGGTTACGCATGCCGAATAAGAGGCAGGGACCTTCCCTGCGGAACCAGAAGCCATTGTAAAAATCGACGACCATTGGTATGTTGGCCTGATTGAGACTTTCGAGACGGTTTGGACGGCTGAAAAGAGGCTCTGTGATGAAGATATGGCGTCTTGACGGACGGATGGGGATGTCTAAGCCCACCATTCTCCCGACAATGCCTGCATACGGTCCGGCGGCGTTCACCACGATTGGGGCTTTAAACTTACCCCTCGTGGTGAGCACCCCATTTACTTTATCATCTGTTAACTCTATGCCGGTAACCTCAGTCTCTTCATGTACTTTCACGCCAAGCCTTTTAGCAGTGGAGGCAAACCCCGACACTACAGAATATGGATCGGCATAGCCATCAGTAGGGCAAAAGGTGGCTCCAAGGATATCCTCCACGTTAAGGCTGGGGACGAGATTCCTTATCTCTGAGGGCGAAAGCAGGTAAACTTTAAGCCCCAATTTCCGCTGCAAGTCCACATTCTGGTGAAAGGTATTAAGCTCATCTTTTGAGGTTGCCAGCATCAGGTAGCCTTGCTGACGGAAGTCGGCAGCATGCTCGGTTTCCTCTTCAAAGTGCTCGAAGAACTTGACACTCTCCATAGAGAGCCTAATATTTGTTTCTGTGGAAAACTGCTGTCTTATTCCACCGGGGCACTTTTCTGTAGAACCTGAGCCAATGTATTCCTTCTCTAAGACAACAACATCCCGACAGCCACACTTTGCCAGGTGATAGGCAATACTGGTACCAATAACACCAGCGCCGATTATGATTACATCAGGCATATTCCCTAGGCACCTCTAGTCTCTTATTTGTGAGGAAGTTTGTTCGAGTCGAAAGCCCCACTCTTCTACAGCATCAGGTACATCGTTATAGGTCAGTGGGGACACTTTTAGTAGGCAAGCTGTCTTTGTCAACCTCTCAGTATTGTACTGCATCGTTTTTTACCTTTGGTCCCGGGGCTCTGCCTTTCAGTAACCGAGTCAAAGTCGTTTCTGCATTTTGATGTGTTTGATGCCAGCTTCCCAAAAAGGCAAGCCCAATTCGTCAAAGCCGCATGACTTATAGAACGCAACTACTCCAGATTGGGCATGGAGAACTACTAGTTGTACTTGCCTATTCCTTAGTTCTTCATCCAGGAAGGAAATGATTTTCCTTCCAATTCTTTTACGACGGAAAGGTTCTAAGAGAGCCATCCTCTCTAGCTTTACTTGATTGGCAGCTAAAAATAGAACCCTAGCAGCGCCGACAACTTTCTCGCCGTCATCAACCACCATATGCAGCGCTTCACTGTCACAATCGTCGAACACTAGACCCTCTGAAATGCCCTGCTCCTCAACAAACACCCTTCTTCTCACCTCAAAGGCGCCTCCCAACTCGATATCGCTTGCGACAAGTTTATAATTTAGTTTACCCATATAGATTGTGGATAGAATATCTTGTAAGCTCGCGTAATTTTAAAACCAAACTACTCATCATCGCCGTGTATAATGGATACCGCACCCCGTATCAAAGTTACTAAATGAACTCACCTGCACTAATCTCTAGTCACGGCGAAGCAGAATGCTATCATCATCAAATGCTTCTCCACTGGCTCGTTCAAAGGCCACTATAAGGTCATTGACAGTGAGATTAGACTTCTGCTCCTGGTTCATATCGACCACAATTCTGCCCTTATGCATCATAATTAGTCGGTTACCATAGCGAAGAGCCAGCTCCATATTGTGGGTAATCATCATAGTGGTCATCTTCTCCCGCTTGACAATCATTTCGGTTAACTCAAGCACTATCTGGGCTGTCTTGGGGTCTAGTGTAGCTATATGCTCATCAAGTAGTAGTAATGCTGGTTTACTTATAGTGGCCATTACCAGAGCTAGAGCCTGTCTTTGACCGCCTGAGAGCGTGCCCACCAGGGCATTCAACCTATTCTCTAACCCCAATCCTAGTGGCGTCAAAGCTGAGCGGAACAGATCTCTACGTTGTTTGTTGCTGGCAGCTCTTAGTCCTCTTGGTTTCCCCCGTAGCAGAGCCATAGCCAGATTATCCTCTACGGCCATTTTGGCAGCAGTGCCTATATGGGGATCTTGATAAACACGGCCAACATACTGAGCGCATTTATATTCACTTAGGCCGCTAATGTCTCGGCCATTAATAATAATCTTACCACCCCTCTCCGGTGGGTATACACCAGCAATAACATTAAGCAAGGTGGTTTTTCCAGCCCCATTACTGCCAATGATGGCAATATAGTCCTCAGCATTAAGATCCATCTCAATATTATCCAATGCCCTAATTTCATCTATAGTGCCTCTAGAGAATACCTTGGTTATTTCTCTGAGCTGGAGCAAACCCTTATTCTCACCCATAAAAATATCACCCTATTACTTACCACTTGGCCGCTGGTGGTAGCCACTGGCGCCGCACCTTCTTCTGGATGTATGGAATTGCCAGAGCGATAATCACCAGTAGTGCCGTAATCAGTTTCAAATCACCCGGAGCCATGCCTAATCTAAGGGCAATGGTTATCATTAATCGATAGACGAAAGTACCACCTATCACTGCTAGCAAAAGCCTAGCCACACCCCGGGGGCGAAAAAGGGCTTCGCCAATTATCACTGAGGCCAAGCCCATCACAATCATTCCAATCCCCATACCCACATCAGCGAATCCCTGACCCTGCGCCACCACAGCACCGGCGAGGGCAACCAGCCCGTTAGAAATAGAGACACCAAGTATTGTGGTCATATCGGTGTCTGCCCCAAGACCCCGCACCATCTGCTCATTGTCGCCTGTTGCCCTCAACGCCAGACCAATCTCAGTACGCAGGAACCAGTTTAAAATGAGAAAAACAATAACCACCAGTGCCCCGGCAAGGATAAGCTCGGCATACCAAACATCAGCTCCAAGCCCCAACCATTCAAAGACTTGGTCGAAGATGGTTACCTCGCGAAGAAGGGAAACATTTGCCCCGCCCATGACCCTCAGGTTTATGGAGTACAGGGCGACCATCATAAGGATGCCAGCCAGTAGTGCCGGTATCCTAAGCTTGGTATTGAGTAGTGACGTCGCTAAGCCAGCACATAAGCCTACCCCAAAGGCAGCCAGAGTTGCCAGGAACGGGTTGACACCGATGACAATAAGCACGCCTGTAATTGCTGCCCCCAGGGTGAAACTGCCATCTACGGTAAGGTCAGGAAAACCAAGCACCCGAAAGGTGAGGTATATACCTATAGCTACAAACCCAAATACCAGCCCTTCATACAGAGAAAACGACAGTACGTTTCCTATCGTGTCCAGCAACGCTTTCTCCTATTTAAGTCCTGGATGAATACCTTTTTATCTATTCGATTGCCAGTGGTTATTGTTCCCGAAACTACTTATTCTCCTATCTCAGTAGCCGTAGCCAGGACTTCTGGAGGAATGGTTACCCCCATCCTCTCAGCTGCCACTGGGCTCAAATAGATGATTGTCATCGGGGTCATGCCAACAGGGATGTTAGCCGGGTCTTCTCCTTCCAGAACTCGAGCAGCTAGCTCACCAGCTGCTGTGCCATTGACATGGTAGTCGAGTCCAAGACCGCTAATGGCTCCTCCCTTCGCCATGTCAATATCACTAGCAAACAGTGGTATTTCATTCTCCTCACAAACCTTTACAACCGCATCTATAGCTGCTGCCACCGTATTATCAGACGGCTCCCATATAGCATCGACCCGGCCAACCAGGGACGTCGCCGCAGCCAGAACATCAGCCGTGCTAGCTGCTGTAGCCTCAACAATCTCCTCGATACCCAGACTCGATGCTACCTTCTTGAGCTCATCTATTTGCACCACGGAGTTTACCTCACCAGCATTGTAGACGACTCCCAGTTTCTTGGCAGGAGAAATGTCCATACCCAGCTTTACCTGGGTTTCAACATCAGCCCAATCACTGGCCCCGGTCACGTTGCCGCCAGGCTTTTCCCAGCTCTCAACTAATCCAGCCTCTACCGGGTCAGTCACGGCAGCGAAAACTATTGGTATATCAGTGCCCTCAACTGCAGCCACACAGGCCTGAGTGGTCGGTGTTGCTATGGAAAATATCAAGTCCACTTTTTCCGCAACGAAATACTCGGCGATTGACGCCGCTGTAGACATATCACCCTCGGCATTCCTCAAAATATACTCAACATTTTCCCCCTCAACAAAGCCCTCTTCAGCCATCTGGGCAATAAAGCCGTCACGGCAACTATCAAGGGCGGGGTGGGTAACTATCTGAGTTATGCCAATCTTGTATTTCATTCCAGTCTCGCAAGCACCCATAAATGGTACTACCAGAGCTAATACCAGCACGAGACAAACAGCAATCAATATTTTTGACATTCCTTTATGTTTCATTCACCAACCTCCGTTAAAAAATTCTTGAATTGAGCCGACTTTTAATTAATGAATCAATTATTAATTACATCTTTGCCACCCCCTTGGTATAAGAACTCGTTAAATTGAACGCCTGAATAAACGATATTTTCAACTTTATCATATAGCAGCTCCGTTGGTGTTTTACTCGCTCTCTTAGCTTCGTTAAGCAGCTTCCTTAAATTATCTCTACAGATTGACTCTGTCCTGGGCTTTATAGTGGCCAAATATGCCTCCTCACCAAATACATACTCTGCCCAACCGGCTAGAACACCAGCGATATTATACGCCCAATCAACAACAAAGAGAATACCTGTTTTGGCAAGCTTCTGAGCCATTTCTATCTCTCTTTCTATGCTGGTTGCTCTAAGCTGGTTATTAGCCAGACCCATTATGATTTTAAACTTGAATTTATCTATTATGTCGTCAGTTATTATGCCGCCTACAGCACAGGGCGAAAATATATCAGCTATCACCGTATAGATATCTTCCGGCTCTATAGATTTGACGACGTTATTATCCCATTCCCGTTGTAGGTTATCTACCTTTGACCCATCTATATCAGTAACTATGAGATTAGCCCCCTCCCTCAAAAGATACTCGGCGAGAGGATAGCCACATTCTCCTAACCCCTGAATGGCTATTCGCCTACCATCCAGACTACTGCTACCATAGAGGAAATTACAGGCTTCTTTTATAGCTAGGTATCCACCGTAAGCGGTAGGACCACCTGAGGGACCCATTGGACTCTTTGTGCCTCCAGTGATAGCTTTGGTAAACCTTTCCCTCATAATGTCAGCTATTTCTACCTCAAACCCCATATCGGGTCCGGTAAACGAACGGCTTCTGTCGATTATGTAAGCAAGAAACCCCAAGACTTCAAAGTCATCAAGATTAACCGGGGCACATTGGACGAGTATCTTAGAGCCACCGTAAGGGATACCAGCCAGGGCATTTTTGTAAGACATAGCTCTAGCTAGATTTAGACCATCAATTAGAACGTCTATCTCAGGCTCATTCAGCTCGTGTCTTCGTATCCCACCAGCCCGCATAGCATGTCTCTTATTTCTTATTCCAAGCGCATTGATACCTTTACAATACATTACCCTGATATTCAGTCTATAGTTATAATAAAACTCGATTCCGTGGTCTCCTTCCTCTCTCAAGAGGTGTCCAATTCTCATCAGGTAATCTTCTAAGCCTTGCTTGGCGAAGGCCTTAACTAATGCTTCTGTGCCTATTGCTTTATAGTCATCGGTCAGAATATCCTCGGGAGTGAAGTCAACCATATATCTATCCCAATTTACACGCTCCTCCCATTCCTTAACTCCTCTCAATGTGAATTTGTCTTCCTCCCTATTATAGAAAATTTCCATAGTAGTTAATCTCTCTTCTGCCAATACACTGAATACGCTATCGGATAGTTTCATGTTCCACGGTACCTTTAGTATTCATTTTTATAACATTTGTGTATTGTAGCTGACTAACCATTATTTATCAAGTACAGAAAGCAGAATCATTCCTTTTTACTTTGTGGGCAGCCAAACCCTCTTGTACATCACGTATACGAGCACACAGAATTGACTCATACTCTGCACAGTGATAGAATAACGCCATCGTGTTCCATTTACCCTAGTGGATCGAGAAAGTTAATGAAGTACTGGAGAAAAGCCCTAGATCAAGACAAGGTAAAGCCCAGTCACGGCCAGGTTGAAATCCTAAAGGATAAGTGCAAAGGATGTCGGTTTTGCATCGAGTTTTGCCCCAGACAAGTACTGGAGGAATCTACAGAGTTCAATCGTAAAGGGTATCATCCTGTTTATGCCGCTCGCGGTGACGACTGTGTTAACTGCGGTCTGTGCGAACTCATCTGCCCTGATTTTGCCATTATGGTGACACCTCTTGAGGAAGAGGAAGTTAAGGGGGAAAAGTGCCATGCCTAGGGTAGGACCACTGGTCGGCGAGTTCTTCATGAATGGTGACACGGCCTGCGCTGAAGGCGCGATAAGTGCCGGTTGCCGTTTCTTTGCCGGATATCCGATTACACCAGCCACCGAGGTTGCAGAGCGAATGTCAGCACGCCTTCCCGAGATTGATGGTATCTTTGTTCAGATGGAGGACGAGCTGGCATCGATGAATGCCATTCTGGGAGCTTCCTGGGCTGGGGTCAAGGCAATGACAGCTACATCTGGCCCAGGGTTTAGTTTAATGATGGAGAATCTGGGCTTGGGGGTCATGCTGGAAACACCCTGTGTATTAGCCAATATCCAACGGGCTGGCCCGTCAACCGGATTGCCGACACTGGTAGGACAAGGCGATATGATGCAGGCTCGCTGGGGTTCCCATGGCTGCTATAGCATAATTGCCCTATCTCCTAGCTCTCCGCAGGAGTGTTACCAGCTAACGATAAAGGCGTTTAACCTTTCCGAAAAATACCGATTACCAGTTCTTATTATGTCCGATGAGATTGTGGGGCACATGAGTGAGAAGGTGGTTATACCCCCACCTGAGGATATTGAAATATTTTCCCGGCGAAAACCTACAGCGGTGCCGGAGGAATATCTACCCTTTGAGCCTGATGCTGATCTTGTTCCTCCCATGGCCAATGCCGGAGAGGGCTACCGATTCCATGTTACCGGGCTCACCCACGACGAGAGAGGATACCCGGTAATGACTGCTGAGGCACAGGACAGACTGGTCAGGCGACTGGTACAGAAGATAGAACAAAACAAGACAGATATTATTGATATTGAGGAGGATGGTATAGATAATGCTGAGGTCGTGGTCTGCTCCTATGGTATTTCAGCGCGCGTCTCACAATTTGCTGTTGAGCGTGCCCGAGACGAGGGTATTAAGGTGGGTATGCTGAGACTGGTTACGGTTTGGCCATTCCCTGAGGAGACAATTAGGCAGATTAGCCAGAGGGTCAAGGCTTTTGTAGTTCCTGAGATTAACTATGGGCAGATTGCGCTTGAGGTGGAGCGGTGTGCTGGCGGGGCGGCTGATACTATACTTGTGCCTAACATGGGGGGTAGTGCTCATCGTCCCGAAACAATTATAGATGCCATCAGGGGAGCGGTTAGATGAATCTGAAGGGCTCAGATGAGAAACACTATATAGACAAATATCTAAGAGAGGATAGGATGCCTCATATCTGGTGCCCGGGTTGCGGGCTGGGTTCAATCCTCCACTGCTTTCTTAGCGGTTTAATCAAAACTGGGATATCTATGGATAAGGTGGTAGTTGTTTCTGGCATTGGCTGTACCGGCAGGGTAGCCGGCTATCTAAAGCTGGACTCATTTCATACCACGCACGGTAGAGCTATACCATTTGCCACCGGGTTAAAACTGGCCAACCCGAAACTCAAGGTCGTGGTCTTCTCTGGTGATGGTGACCTTATCGCCATCGGTGGGAATCACTTGATTCATGCTGCTCGTAGGAATATCGATATGACTGTAATATGTGTCAATAACTTCAATTATGGAATGACCGGAGGTCAGCTGGGACCTACCACACCACTGACGGCACGAACTACCACATCACCCATCGGCAACTACGAACGGCCCTTCAATGTGCCTTATCTGGCGGCGGCTAGTGGTGCCGTCTATGTTGCCCGCTGGACATCAATGCATGTGCGTCGGCTGGAACAAACCATTACCGAAGGACTGCTGAAAAGAGGTTTTAGCTTTATCGAAGTAATAAGCCCATGCCCCACGGTATACGGCCGTATGAACCGCCAACCCACCGGGCTTGACCAGTTGAGATATTACCGTGAAAACAGCGTAATCAGACACGGTGCTGACCCCAAAGAGGTGGATATTGACCTTAACGGAAAGATTGTTGTAGGCAAGTTTATCGATATTGAACGTCCTACATACTCCGACCTCCTGGATGAGGTTGTGCAAAAGGCTTTCGAACCGGAATTGCCCAAACCCGATACTTCTAAGAAGAGAGCTACCGTGGCCGGTTCAACGCCTAAATAGGTATATACAGGATGAATCGAGACGAGATTATATTAAGTGGTTTGGGTGGGCAGGGTATAATCCTTGCCGGCTATATACTGGGAAAGGCAGCCTCTCTTTTTGATAAAAAGAACGCAACCCATATTCAGGACTATGGCCCCGAGGCAAGAGGAGGAGCATGCCGAACCCAGGTAGTTATATCTGACAGTAAAATCTCTTATCCATATATTGATAATCCATCAGTTCTGGCTGTGATGTCGCAGGAAGCTTATACCAAATACTCTCCTAGAATGCGCCAGAACACCGTATTGCTTGCTGATGAAGACCTTGTCAAACTAAAGAAATCTAAACATGCCAGTCTTTTCGCTGTGCCTGCAACGCGCATAGCTCAAGAACTGGGCAGGGTAGCAGTAGCTAATATCGTAATGCTGGGATTTATTATTGCTATTACCAAGGTAGTATCAGTAGAAGCAATGAAAAAGGCTGTGTTCGAATCGGTGCCCAAGGGTACCGAAGAGTTAAATATGAAAGCTTTTGACCGCGGTTACTCCTATGGCTTGGAGAAATTAAAGACCGTTAAGGGGGAGGAGAAATGAGTCGGGGGGCACTGGTAATCGGTAGTGATATCCAAGGGGTTCAAACTGCATTAGACCTGGCCGATTGCGGGATAAAGGTTACCCTGATAGAACAGTCACCTTGTCTTCAGGCTAATAATGCTAAGTCCCCGGGAGAAAGTAGGCTGGGCAATCATATCGAGTCACTCCGACTCATGCCGAAGCTCCTGAAAGCTGCCAATCACCCCAATATCAATATTCTCACCAATGCCAGTGTAGAAAAGGTGAGAGGCACCAAGGGTGACTTCCAGGTAACAGTGGTTCAGCAACCCCGATATATAAATGCGGGCATTTGCACCAGCTGTGGCCGGTGCGAGCTTGAGTGTCCAGTAAACGTCATTCCATTAGCCGGTGGGACTCCTGATAGGCATAAGGCGATTCATCGCCCTGATCATGGACTTAAATCGATACCTTCTACTTATATCATAGAGAAAAGGGGAGTACCCCCCTGCACCGCCGCCTGCCCCGCAGGAATCAATGTCCAGGGTTATATTTCATTGATTTCTAAGGGTAAGTTCGCTGAGGCTCTTGACCTGATAACGGAAGCGGTAGCCTTCCCTCGTGTACTGGGGCGGGTTTGTACCCATCCTTGTGAAGAAGCATGCACTCGCTGTAAGGTAGACCAAGCGGTATCCATTTGTACTCTGAAAAGGTTTGTAGCTGACAATAGTTCCCCCCGGTCTTCTCTAAGACGGACACAAGCATCGGGCAATGCTTTGGAGCCAACCAGTCGTCCTCGGGTAGCTATTATCGGCGCCGGTCCGGCTGGCCTGACAACAGCACGCGATTTAGCCCGGCTCGGCCACCGCTCAACAGTCTTTGAAGCCTTACCTATCCCAGGTGGTATGATAAGCGTTGGTATGCCGCGATTTCGGCTGCCTCGTGAGGTGCGGCAAGCCGATATCGAGGACATTATCCGCCTGGGTATTGAAATCAGGACTTCTACCCCCATCGGTAAAGAACTAACCCTTGATGACCTTAAGCGGCAGGGCTATGAGGCGATAGTCATTGCCGTCGGAACTCATAGGAACCAGAGGCTGGGCATTCCCGGGGAGGGTCTAGCTGGAGTTATCAATAGCATCACTTTTCTTCAGGCATTCAACTTGAAGCAGCCAATAACTGTTGGTCATAAGGTGGTAGTCATTGGCGGCGGATATAGTGCTATCGACTCAGCGCGTACTGCCATCCGTTTACACTGTGAGAGGGTGCTTATCCTCTATCGGCGAAGCCTAGAGGAGATGCCTGCCAATCCAGAAGAGGTTGTCGAAGCACAAGAAGAAGGAGTTGACTTTAAGTATCTAGTCGCTCCGATCAGGATTATTGGCCAGGAGGGTAAGGTGGTAGGTGTTGAGTGCATCCGCATGGGATTGGGAGAACCAGACAGGAGTGGGCGGCGCCGCCCAATACCCATAGAAGGATCAGACTTTTTTGTCGAAGCAGATACCGTAGTCGTCGCCGTAGGACAGAGACCAGACCTGTCTTTTCTCAGAGGAGACACCACTCTGACTGAAGGCGGGAAGCACATAATTGTTAACCCTCTTACTATGGCAACTAAAGTCCCAGGAATATTCGCTGCCGGTGATGCTGCTAGACCGTCGGCTCCGCTGATAAACGCTATCGCCGATGGTCGTCGGACAGCGGTCTCTATTGATAGGTTTCTGCGAGGCGAGGACCTTCAAGAAAGGCGCTCCCTGGATAAAGTCGTGCCTATTGAAGTGAACCTAGACGAGGTGGACGTACCGCTGATAGAGCGCCAGCCGATACCCTGTCTACTGCATGAATACCGGGTAGGTAACTTCGAGGAGGTTTGCCTGGGATTTACTGCTGAGGTGGCAGTCAAAGAAGCAAAACGGTGTCTAAGCTGTGCTGGTTGTGGTGAGTGTTTGGAATGCGAACTCGCATGCGAACTCGAAGCAATAGAGCATGATGCGATTCCAAAGCAAATCGAAATTGAGGTTGGTGCTATTGCCATCGGCGGGAACCCGGATATTCAGCAAAACGTTCAGATGTGGGACACTGAGGGAATGGACTTAGCCGACAGACGTTCCGGCATCTACTTGATACAGGCTTCACCAGAGGCACCACTATCTCCAGCCTCAGCAGTAGCCAGCAAAATAATGGTCGACTTGGCTAAATGTCCCCAGTCAGAGAAAGAGCATTATCGGGTTATCGAAGAAACAAATGAAACTGATGTCCTTCCGCAAATATGCAATGGGGCCAAGGGCCAACGGGCACTCAGCAGTTCGGAGCCAAGAGTGGGTATCTTTGTCTGTGCTTGTGGCGGTAGCATCAGCGAAGTAATAGATGTACCGAGTGTAGTGGAGTACTGCCGGGAACTGGATAGCACTATCTTGAGCGAGCAGGTGGGATATGCCTGCACCGATGAGACTGCCGAGGAGATAAAGGATTTAGCCAGGCAGCACGACATCACTCATATAGTCTTGGCTGCCTGCTCGTGCTGCAACCTTGGTCAGATTTGCTTCAGTTGCTCTGACCGTCGCCTTCAGTGTAAATCAAATCTGGTTGATAGTAACCAGCAGGATAATATATGCTACGAGTTTGTCAACATCAGGGAGCATTGTGCTTGGGTACATAACAGCCGACCAGAGGCGGCAACAGCCAAAGCCAAGAGCCTTATTAGAGCGGGTTTGGCTCGTGCCAAGGAGAGTCAGCCGCTAGCGAAAAGGAAGCATAATGTTGAGAGGAGCGTTTTAGTGGTCGGTGGAGGGCTAAGTGGAATGCAGGCGGCAACTGACTTGGCAGTACAGGGTTTCCAGACAATTCTAATAGGGCATGATGAGCGGAGTGGCGAGAATCGGTTTGCATATCATAGCCTGTCCGAGCAGTTCCGCTCTGCCAGACACCACCTAAAAGGGGAGCTGACGAGGAGCGGAGCCACAGTACTTAACGGGACAAATCTCATCAACGTTGATGGCACAGCGGGCAGGTACCAAGTCTCCGTTACTCAGAACGGAAAATCACGTCGGTTCGCAGTCGGGGCAATCGTCATCGACATGAGTTCTGGGCTTGATGGACGGGAGAATAGCTCGGTTGCGCCAGACGCGGAGCTTCCATCTCTTCTGGTGAAGGCTTTCAGAAGTGGGAAAAATCGGCAAATGGTCGGGCAGCCTGTCTTGGAAACTGTAGTGAGCCGATTGCCAGGAGTGTTCTTGTGTGGTACTGGACAGGGAGCGGTGGATGTTGCTGAGGCCTTAGTCCAGGGGTCAGCTGCCGCCAGTAAGGCATCAGTCCTGCTAAGTAAGGGCACAATCGACATAAAGCAAACGCTCGTCACCGTTGACCATCAGAGGTGCCGCGGTTGTGCCACCTGCGAATCTGTTTGCCAGTTTGGCGCTATCATGCTTACGGAGAAAATCCCTGGCGTTTATAGGGCTGAGGTTGATGAAGGCTTATGTCAAGGGTGTGGAATATGCGTTGCCCGCTGCCCCTCAGGGGCGCTTAGCCAGAGCGGTTATAGCGATAGTCAGCTCATAGCCTCATTGGAGGCGATACTAGCCTAGACCTAAGGACGATAGGAACTTCTCCATGACTAAGCCAAAGGAATATCAAGATATTGATTTTGAGACTCGCATCGTAGGTTTTGTCTGTAATTGGGATGCCTATAGTGGAGTGGAGATGGCGGGGGTGAATAGAAAGGAGTATCCCACCAATGTTAAGCTGGTCAAGGTAATGTGCCTCGGACGGCTGCATCTGGGTCTTATACTCAAGGCATTTGAGCTGGGAGCTGATGGCGTAATACTGCTGGGCTGTCCGCCAGAGGATTGTCACTATGAATCTGGCACAGCCATGGCCAAGGAGTTGTTTACTCAGACGAAAAAGGTTTTAAACCTACTGGGCATTGACCAGAATAGGCTAGCTTTAGTAGAAGTACCTCTGGGTAGAGGTGACCTTTTGGCTAAGCAAGTGTCCACCTTCGTTAGGCGCGTCGGTAGAATTGGCTCAAGTCCGCTGCAGTCGAGCGTAGAAGCAGCACGCCTGGCTTAAGAAAGGATTAATTAGTTGCCAGAAATCGGTCAAATAATAGCAGCTACCAGAGCGTATTCATGTTTAGACTGTGGCAAGTGCACTGTCGCTTGTCCTATATCACGATACGACCCAGACTATTCACCAAGGATGGTCGTATACAATGCAACTTATGGACATGAAGCTGAGCTATTGAGGAACGATCAGCTTTGGTCATGTCTTACCTGCTCCCGGTGCGAGGAAAGATGCCAGTCTGGTGTTCGGTATACTGAGCTCATCAAGTTGTTGAGGACGGAGGCTCATGGTTTGGGAGAGACGGGCCAATGTACGCATGGCGGTGCCTTGCAATCTTTAATGCACATAATGACCGCTGCTCACTTGAATCAGAATCGTCTTGGATGGGTGGACAAGAGTCTCAAAACGGCTACTGAGGCCGAAACGCTATATTTTGTTGGTTGTCAGCCATACTTTGATGTTCTCTTCTCGGATATCGGCGTGAAGACCCTTGGTATCGCCAGAGGGGCGGTGAAACTTCTCAATCATTTAGGTATTGTGCCTGCGTTGCTCCCCAATGAACGCTGCTGCGGACACGACTTACTTTGGGCGGGAGATACAGAGCACTTCGTCAAGCTGGCTGAACACAACCTGAAGGAGATAAGTAGTGCCAAGGCCAAGCAGGTGGTTACCACCTGCCCGGAGTGTTATTTAACCCTGAAGGTTGAATATCCACGCTACTTCGGAAGTCTTGACTTTGAGGTGGTTCACATGTCTCAGCTTCTGGCGGCGAAAGTAGCTGACGGTGAGCTTAAATTCCGCCGTTCGGCAAAGAAAGTTACCTACCATGACCCATGTCGGCTGGGAAGATTCTCTGGTATTTATAACGAGCCCCGCGCTATAATAGATGCCATCCCCGGGGTGGAGTTAGTAGAGATGCCCCAGAGCCGGACGAGTGCCCTCTGCTGTGGGACTCAAGCATGGATGAACTGTGGCACTGTAAACAAGCAGATTCAGTCTGAGCGTTTAAGGGAAGCCAGTGCTACGGGAGCGGACGTTCTGTTAACATTCTGCCCAAAGTGTCAGATTCACTTTAGGTGCGCCATGCATGACAATAGGCTTGGAGAAGAGCTAGAGATAGAAATCGAGGACGTGACTAGTTTTGCCACCAAAGCGCTGACTGGCTAGGAGGTATTTGATATGAGCGATGACAGTCTGAGGATAGGCGTGTTTGTCTGCGATTGCGGCATGAATATCGCCGGCTTCGTCGATTGCGAGGAGGTACGGCAATATGCTGAGGGGCTGGAGGACGTAGTCGTTTCATCAAGAAACAGGTATACCTGCTCTGATCCCGGGCAGAATGAGATAAAGAAAACAATTCAAGAGCAGGCCCTCAACCGCGTAGTAGTTGCCTCGTGTTCACCTCGCCTTCATGAACCGACCTTTCGTAACTGCATGGCTGAAGCTGGTCTTAACCCCTACTTACTTGAGATGGCTAATATCAGAGAGCACTGTAGCTGGGTACACTCCAACAACCGTGAAGCAGCAACCCGGAAGACTAAGGATATCGTTAAAATGGCGGTTGCCCGGGCACGCTTCCTCAAACCTCAACAGGAGCGCGAGATTCCTGTCACCGATGCAGTTCTGGTTATTGGAGGTGGTATCGCCGGGATACAGGCATCCCTCGACCTAGCTAACACTGGCCATATGGTCTACCTGGTGGAAAAGCAACCCACCATCGGCGGCATGATGGCTCAGCTCGACAAAACCTTCCCCACCATGGACTGCTCCATATGAATACTCGGTCCTAAGATGACGGATGTCGGTCGACATCCCCGAATCAAGTCAATGACACTGAGCGAAGTTGAGGACGTTGCTGGGTATATCGGTAACTTCAGAGTTAAAGTACGTAAGAAGGCGCGCTACGTTAATGAAAATGAGTGTACCGCCTGCGCTGAGTGCGTTGACATATGCCCGGTAATAATGCCTGACGAATACCAGATGGGCTTTTCTTCTAGGAAGGCGATTTATATTCCCTTTCCGCAGGCAATTCCGTCATCTTACGTAATAAACATGGAAGATTGTCTTGGAAACAACCCGATTGCCTGTGGTAAATGCTTGGAGAAATGTGATAAACGCTGCATCGATTTCGATATGCAAGATGAGATAATCGAACTCAATGTAGGTGCGATCGTAGTTGCTACCGGCATCGATGTCTATGACCCTACTGAGCTTGATGAATATGGTTACACTAGGTTTGAGAATGTGGTTACCAGCCTGGAGTTTGAGCGGCTCATCTGCGCCGGTGGGCCCACTGATGGTCACTTTGTTAGACCCAGCGATGGGAGAACCCCAAAGCGTATCGGATTCATTCAGTGTATTGGGTCACGAGCCTATAAACGGGGGCATCCCTACTGTAGCAATGTATGCTGCATGAATACGGTAAAGGACAGCCTACTGTTAAAGGAGCATTACCCCGATACCGAAATCACTGTCTTCTACATTGACATCCGCGCTTTTGGCAAGGGCTTTGAGGACCTATTCAACCGAAGTAAAAAGATGGGAGTGCGGTACTTGCGCGGTTTGCCCGACCACATTATAGAAGACCCTGATAATGGAAACCTCCGGCTCAAGGTAGAAAATACCACTGCCGGACGCATTGAAGAGTTCGAATTTGATATGCTAGTACTGTCGGTCGGGCTGGAGCCCCGGCAGGACGGAGAACAACTTAGGCATATTTTGTCTCTTTCCCAGACAAGCGATGGCTTTCTTGCTGAGTGCCACCCCAAACTAATGCCAGTCGATGCCCCAACACGAGGCATGTTCCTTGCCGGTTGTGTTGAAGCACCTAAAGATATTAAGGACAGTGTGACTCAGGCGAGTGCAGCTGCAGCACGAGCCGGAATCATCTTAAGTGCCAACAAGATTAAACTAGAGGCGGCGACAGCAGTGGTAGACAAGGAAAAGTGTACCTGCTGTGAGGTCTGCGTGCCGGTGTGCCCATATGGAGCCATTACCGCCAGCCGCAGTGAGAAAATCCCCGCTGAGGTCACCGAGGCGATGTGTGCTGGTTGCGGTACCTGTGCTGCGGAGTGCCAGTTCGGTGCTATAAGTATACGCCACTTTGATGATGAGCAGTATATGGCTCAGATAGAGGCTGCACTGGAGGAGAACCCCCGAGACAAAGCAATCGTCTTCGCCTGCAACTGGTGCTCCTATGCTGCTAGTGACCTGGCAGGTACATCGCGGTTCCAGTATCCGCCCAATATTCGTGTCATTCGTACTATGTGCAGTGGGCGGGTGAACGAGAAATTTATCTTACACGCATTCAAGCTTGGCGCCCCGGTAGTCCTGGTCTCTGGCTGTCATTTCGCCGACTGCCACTATATCGATGCTAACCGCTGGACCCAGCGCCGTATGGACCGTTTATGGAACAGATTGGAGCGGCTTGGAATCAGGCCCGAGAGGCTACAATTGGAGTGGATGAGTGCAGCCGAAGGTCAGAGGTTTGCTCAGGTGATGGCCGAGATTGAGGAAATGAGAGCCAAGGTTAGCAGACAGGAAATCAAAAACACCAAAGAGGTTCTTAGGAAGCGGGAGAGTAAAAAGAAGAGGGTCACCGCAGCCTTAGGGAGCTCAGCCTAGAATGATTCGGAATGCGACTGAGTGGGTATTGATATGGCAAAAGAAGCAAAATTAAAGTGCCTGCGTTGTGGTTACGAATACACTAGCCCTGTGTCCGATAATACAGAACTAGAGGAGAGAACCTGCCCCCGGTGCAGTAGCAATAGTGTGCGGCAGATTCGGGAAGAGAAAAAGGGGGAGGACTAACCCAGTATAAATTATCACACCATTTGCGATGTTATTCACCCACAACCTTTTGCTACTTTGCCGTGGTATTAAAACTGGCGTGTACCAAATGCTCCTGAAGTAGTCTTAGTACGTTGTCCTAGTTATCCAGCTTCATTGCGGGTACACTAAAGGTATCCCCAAGGCGATGAGGGCTAACACCTCTTACCCTGCCGGTTTATGGATTCACCAAGTCTATAATGCCGACTCTTTTAGCACAATCTATTGACAAAGTAACATAAAGCAGGTATTATTGTGAAAATCTATTTGACCTGACCAAAACTGAGTACAAGGAGGTGCACAAAGTAGAAAATAAGAGATTCATTACCATTATCCAGAAGTAAAAAAGGAGGTATTACATGTTAAAGAAATGGTTTCTGGTTGGTGCAATGTTGTTGTTGTCGGCTGCGCTAGTAGTCGGCTGCGGGGGGATTCCCCAGGAGGACTACGATGCAGTAGTAGCTGAACGGGACGCATCGAAGGCTCAGGCAACATCATTGCAAAGCGACCTCACTGCAGCGGAGAGCGACCTCACTACAGCGCAGAGCGACCTCACTGCAGCAGAGAGCGACCTCAATACAGCGGAGGGAAAAGTCTCATCGCTGCAAAGCCAGGTCTCATCACTGAATAGTGACCTAGCTACCGCTGAAGCAAGGATTGCCGAACTAGAGGCAGCTGAAGAACCGCCACCGCCACCACCACCGCCACCAGAAGAAGAAGAGGAGGAAGAAGAAGAACCACCGCCACCACCAGCTGAACCCGGAGAATGCGACGGAATAGCGGCGGCAGAAGTTACGTTAGATCTCATAGGTGAAGAAACCGTAACGGTATACGGCATGGTAACAGGCATAACAAGTAATATGTTTACCCAAGAGGGCATGCTGTTAATAGACGATATAGAAGAGGCTGAGTTTGCCGTCTACATTGCTCCTGATGACTTAGATAAGTACCCGGCACTGGAAGACTACGAAGGTAAGATGATATGTGTCACCGGAATAGTAGACGCACACGGCTTCTATGGTACTCCTCGGTTGGTACTCGCCGATGATCCTGCTGATATCGTTGTTATGGAATGACACAGTTGAAATAATCTCAAAGAAGAACTGTATCAAGTTTTACGTACAAGGTGGGCGGGCTCTGCCAGGGAGAACCCGGCATCCCGCCCAATACTCCAATTAGTATCAATTAATAACTTGCCTGGATTGTAGGTGAATTACCCCCCAGCAAGCTGGGGGGTATCTATGGCGCGGATTCTTACACCTTCTTCGTTCGAATTCGCTTTGCAGCGCCTAAAGATGCTGCTTGCCACCCCGTCCTACAATTCGTCCCCGCAGCAAGCTACAGGGTATTCTCGCTAATTTTTATAAAGACTGCATAGAATTCATCTGGATTAGGACATCTCCGTATTACAGAGGAAATGACCGCCAAAGGGTCGTAAATATGCTTAGTTATACCCTTCGAGTCATTCTATATGGACTCAA
>DUER01000149.1 GCA_011192075.1 Dehalococcoidia bacterium
CTCACAAATCTGGTTACCACTGCTGAGTACTTTCTGAGTGGTCTCATGCCATGCTAATTTGACATAAGTAGCTCGGAGAAACTCCCAATTCTCGTGCTTGTTACCTAAGCGATTTTACTTTCACTTATTGCCTCTTTTCTCTTGGTTCTCTTCGGCAATCGCTCCAGGTGGGGCTTATCCCGAATACCTATGCCATTGGTCTCAATTCGGCATTTGTTGTATGATAATATGTAATATGGGTAATACAACCAAGTTAGCTGTCCTGGGTTCAACCGGCTCCATAGGTCAGCAAACACTTGAGGTAGTCCGTGTCTTACCCCGTAAGTTCCGCATAGTGGCACTGGTGGCAGGGAAGAACGTTGATTTACTGAGTGAGCAAATCGATGAGTTCAAACCAAGATTTGTTTATTACCAGGATAAGAAGCCACAGGCTCATCTGGCTAACACCGACTATGAATTCCTATCACCAGAAGACATCGCCCGTCATCCTGTGGTGGACACTGTTGTTGTAGCTACCTCTGGGAAATCAGGGCTAACCCCATTACTGGCTGCAGTTAAAGCTGGCAAGAAGGTTTGCCTGGCTAATAAGGAATCATTAGTTATGGCAGGTAAGATTATCACCGATGAGGCAAAACTAAACGGAGCCCAGATTCTACCTATTGACAGTGAGCATAGTGCTATATGGCAATGCCTCAATGGTGAAAGGCAAAAGCCATCTCAGCTTATCCTGACCGCCTCAGGAGGACCTTTCTGGCATTATTCACCAGCCCAGCTCAACGAAGTTACAGTTGAGCAAGCGCTAAGACACCCCTCATGGCAGATGGGAAGGAAGGTCACCATTGATTCGGCTACTCTGATGAATAAGGGGCTTGAGGTAATCGAAGCTCACTGGCTATTTAATATGCCTTTTGCCAATATCAAGGTTCTAATCCACCCCCAGAGCATTATACATTCGATGGTAGAATCTATTGATGGCTCAATTAAAGCTCAGTTAAGTTATCCTGATATGCGCTTACCAATTCAATATGCCCTGTCTTACCCTGAACGCTTGGCTAATCCTCAGCTTCCCCGGCTTGACTGGAACCATATTAGTAGCCTGACTTTTGAGCAACCTGACTTTGACACCTTTCCTTGCCTTAAGTTGGCTATTGAGGCTGGCCGAAGAGGGGGAACCTACCCAGCAGTGCTCTGTGCTGCCGACGAGGTAACCGTTGAACTCTTTCTATCAAATCGAATCAAGTTTGTTGATATTGCCCGTTATGTAGAGCAGGCTTTGGAACAACACCAGGGCACCGCCGAACCCGGCCTGGAGGAGATTATGGTAGCGGATGCCTGGGCGAGAGAGAAAGTCTTAAGTATCATTAATGGTTGTAACTCATGATAGTTAACATAATAATAGGCTTAGTTGTTCTCTCAGTGATTATAATTGTCCACGAACTGGGACACTTTATTAGCGCCAAGTCAACAAAAGTAAAAGTGGAGGAGTTCGGTCTTGGCTATCCCCCACGACTACTATCATTTAAACGGGGTGAAACACGCTACTCCCTGAATGCGATACCCTTTGGTGGCTTTACTAAGATGGCTGGAGAAGAAGACCCTAGTGAACCAAGGAGTCTAGCCAGCAAGAGCATTGGTGTCAGATTGCTGGTTCTTAGTGCCGGTTCACTAATGAATGTTTTACTACCGCTCATCCTGCTCTCGGTGGCTTTCATGATTCCCCATGACATGGTAGCGGGAGAGGTAGTAGTGGAAGAAGTAGTCCCCGGTTCACCGGCAGCTATGGCTGGCATTGAACCTGGAGATGCCATCGTCAGTATAAATGGGAAACCAGTGCATAGTAGCAGCAGCGTGAGCCGTTATATCCATCTCAATCTGGGTAAGCAGATTGAGATGGTCATCAGCCAGGGTGATTCATCTACCAGGGAGGTCCAAGTAATACCCAGGTGGAGACCTCCTGAGGGAGAAGGAGCCACCGGTATTTTAGTCAGTATGCCAAATCCAAGCATTGTTAGGCAGAGTTATCCCTTCTGGAAAGCAGTACCCCTAGGCATGACTGAATTCTCCGAGACCTTTATTTTATATAAGAATGGAATAATCAGTATGATTATTGGGAGTGCTCCAACGGATGTGGTCGGGCCAGTGGGTATTGTCCAGTTTACGGGAGAGCTGGCTAAGAAGGGGGTAGGCCCGGTACTAGAATTTGCGGCTATAATTAGCTTAGTAATAGCCATAGTCAATATGTTCCCGCTACCTGCCCTGGATGGTGGTAGAATTGTCTTTGTTCTGCTGGAATGGGTTCGCCGGGGCAAGCGCGTTTCGCCGAAGACAGAAGGGCTGATTCATGCTATTGGTTTTGTTTTGCTCATAGGCGTAATGGTTGTAGTTACCTATCAGGACATTATTCGCATCATAAGCGGAGAAAGCCTAATACCATAGTTACTAAGGAAAGTCTGAAGGGAGGGAGTGAAGAAGGTTAATAATCACATGAACCCTCGCCGAAGCAGTAAACCAGTTCAAATTGGTCGGGTAACGGTTGGGGGCGGTATGCCTATCGTGGTGCAGTCTATGACCAAGACCGATACTCGTAATGTCAAGTCTACTACTTACCAAATCAAGGAGCTTGAAGACTGCGGCTGTGAACTGGTACGAGTGGCTGTGCCTGATACCGAAGCCGCCCAGGCTATACGAGTCATAAAAAGGGGTATTTCTATACCCATAATTGCTGATATTCACTTTAATTACCGGTTCGCCTTAGCCGCGCTGGAAGCTGGTTGCGATGGGCTGCGGTTAAATCCAGGTAATATCAGTGAGCCCCAAAAAGTGGCTGTCATAGCTCAGGCGGCTAAGGAAAGAAATGTTCCTATCCGTATCGGGGTAAATGCCGGCAGCTTGCCCAAAACGGCAAATCATCAATTGACCATTGTCCAACAGATGGTTAACGCTGTCTTACAGCAAATAAAGCTGCTGGAAAGCCTTGACTTTGACCTGATTAAGGTCTCCCTTAAAGCCTTTGATGTCCCCACTACTATCCAGGCCTATCAGGATATTGCCCAAAAGATACCCTACCCTCTACATATAGGCATTACTGAAGCTGGCACACCCAGGACGGGCATTATCCGCAGCACAGTAGGTATTGGCACCCTTGTCTATCTGGGTATTGGTGATACTATTCGGGTTTCACTGACGGCTCACCCCCGAGAAGAGGTCATTGCCGCCTATGAAATCTTAAAAAGCCTGAATCTGCGCCAGCATGGTCCGATATTGGTCAGTTGTCCTTCCTGTGGTCGGGCTGAGGTTGATATTGTAAAATTGGCTGAAGCAGTAGAGAAAGAGCTACTAAAGGTCACCAAACCGATAAAGGTAGCGGTGATGGGCTGTGTGGTCAATGGACCGGGCGAAGCCAGGGACGCTGATATTGGCATCGCCTGCGGTAAAGGTAAAGCCGTCCTCTTTAAGAAAGGCGAGAAGATTCGGGTGATTGAGGAAAAGGATTTTGTAAAAGCTTTGATGAGAGAAGTGGAGGAGATGACCAACTAATTAGTGGCAACTATGAAGGGGTGAAGCCCCTTCATAAACCCCCCTCCCCTCATGCTAAGATTATATCTCCATATTATGGAGAGGTGGAATAAATTTGAGTTACTGGAATAAACCGGTTCGGTATGGTTTAGTGTCTGAGAGTTCTTAGGCTTGCCTGCAGTCCAGGCAATAAAGGAGAACATAAGAGGCCACATAATTAGTTAAGCCTATCCAAAATAATGCATCGAATAAGGAGGTAGAAATGTTTTGTAGGAACTGTGGCAAAGAGCTAACAGGAACGCCGGAAATCTGCCTTGGTTGCGGAGCTAAGCCTTTAGCCGGAAATAGCTTTTGTCAGGCGTGTGGTGCTGAGATAAATGCCTTGGCTGAGATATGTATTAAATGTGGGGCACGGCTGGGAAAAGCGGAAACAGGGACCATTTCACCAAAATCAAGGCTTGTTACTACTTTGCTGGCTTGGTTTCTCGGGATATTTGGCGCTCACCGATTTTACTTGGGGAAAATTGGAACAGCAATTCTAATGCTTATTACCTTGGGTGGACTAGGAATCTGGGCTTTAGTGGACTTCATAATGGCTGTTACTGGAACCATGGCGGATACCGAGGGTAAACTCATTAAGGACTGGAATCCCTCAGGGTCGGAGCAGAGGACAGCATTGCCGATGACGGCTGGTATCTTGAGCATCGTTGCCGGGGGTCTCGGTTTGATTTCAGGCATAACAACTGTTGCCGTGGCTACGGCGCGAGCCACAGATATATTATTTGGACTCGGGCTAGCTGGTTATCCATCAATTGTCTTCGGGATAATAGCCATAGTAGGTGGTATCTTCGCCCTCCAGAGGAGAAGCTGGGGGCTGGCGCTTACCGGAGCCATTTTCGCGTTACTCTCTACATGGGGTTTAGGAGTACTGGCTATTATTTTCACAGCAATATCAAAAGGGGAGTTTGAACAGAGCTAACCAGTGTCAGATAAAAAGTGTGTATATCAAAGCTATTTGGCAAAGCTATGTGTCAGGGTAAGTTTGAAGGGGTGAGGTGGAATATATTTTAGCTACTGGAATAAACCTCTTCGGTATGATTTAATGTCTGAGGGTTCTCGGGCTTGCCTGTAATCCAGGCAATAAAGGGGAGTAAATAGGATGCTATATGATTAGTTAAACCAGCTAAAAATAAGGCATTGAATAATGAGGTGGAAATGTTTTGTAGGAATTGTGGTAAAGAACTGACAGGAACACCAGAAATATGTCTTGGTTGCGGAGCTAAGCCTTTAGTTGGAAGTAGCTTTTGTCATGCATGTGGTGCTGAGACAAATCCTCTAGCTGAGATATGTATTAAGTGCGGGGTACGGCTAGCCAAAGCAGAGGTAGTAGGGAGGAGATGGATGCCAACGGCTGCCGGCATATTGAGCATAATTGCCGGGGCTATTGGTTTGCTTGTGGGTGTAGTGGTTGCTGCTGTAGGCGAGATTGTAGGGGAGGCTGAAGGGATTTTCTGGTTTGGAGCGATTGGTGCTCCATTCATTGGTTTGGGGATAGTAGCTATAATAGGTGGTGTTTTTGCCCTTAGAAGACGAATCTGGGGGCTGGCGCTTGCTGGAGCCATTTGCTCACTTTGTTTTCCCCCCTACTCATGGTTTTTGGCAATACCAGCTATTGTATTCGTAGCACTATCAAAAAGGGAGTTTGTCTAGAGTTATTCGGTGGTAAGTAAGAAAGTGCGTATATCAAAGCTATTCGGTAAGACCCAGAGAGAAATACCCGCCGAGGCTGACACTATTAGTCACCAGCTGCTACTCAAGGCAGGGATGATGCATCAAGTAGCTGCCGGCATCTATTCTTATTTACCCTTAGCCTGGAGGGTGCTCAAGAAGATAGAGAATATAATCCGTGAGGAGATGGATAAAGCCGGCGGGCAGGAGCTAATGATGCCGGTTCTCCAGCCGGTGGAGTTGTGGCAGGAAACAGGGCGAGATAAGGCTTTTGGCAAAGGGCTGTTTACCCTCTCCGATCGTAGAGAGCACACTCTGGTCTTGGGGCCAACCCATGAGGAGGTCATCACCCAACTAGTCAGGCATAATGTCCAGAGCTACCGTGACCTGCCTCTACTACTATATCAAATCCAGACCAAGTTCCGTGATGAACCTCGCCCCAGAGGCGGACTGGTTAGAGTCCGAGAGTTTCTTATGAAAGACCTGTATAGCTTTGATGCTGATGAGGAAGGGTTAGACCAGAGCTATAAGAAGATGCTCCAAGCATATCAGAATATCTATCGTCGCTGCGGCCTATCCAACCTCCTCGTTGAAGCCGACAGCGGCGCTATCGGAGGCAAAGACTCCCATGAGTTTATGGTTATCACCGGAACCGGTGAGGATGAGGTCATTTACTGTCCTAGCTGTGGCTACTCAGCCAATACCGAGAAGGCTGAGAGTAGTAAAGATAACTTGCCAGACGAGGAGCTACTACCACTGGAGGAAGTTGATACTCCCAGTATGTTCACTATTGAGGAGGTGTCAAATTTTTTGAAGGTGTCTCCAAGCCATACCCTTAAAGCAGTATTCTATATCGCCGATGGAGAGTTAGTCTTTGTCGTTATTAGGGGCGACATTGAGGTAAACGAGGTCAAACTAAAGAACGTTCTCCACTGCTCTGAGATACGATTGGCTATTGAGGCTGAGGTAATAGAAGCTGGCATAGTTGCCGGCTCAGCGTCACCGATAGGAATAAGTGGGGTCAAGATTATTGCCGATGAATCCATAATCTCCGGGGCAAACTTTATCGCCGGGGCTAATAAAGCTAACACCCATGTTAAAAATGTCAACCACCCTAGAGACTTTGGGGTTGACATAATGGCTGATATAGCTCTGGCTCGTGCCGGGGAGGAATGCCCTAAGTGCCGGGCAAAATTATCATCAATGCGTGGCATTGAGGTTGGGCACGTCTTCAAACTGGGTACTGTCTTTAGCGAGAAACTGGGTGCATTCTATATTGACGTTGATGGCACCTCCAGCCCCATTGTTATGGGCTGTTATGGCATTGGTCTTGGTAGATTAATGGCTGCTGCCATAGAGCAGAACCATGATGACAAGGGCATTATCTGGCCGTTACCCATTGCTCCGTATCAAATCTACCTCTGCCCCTTACATCTGGAAAATCATCAAGTTGAAGCTACGGCTGAAAATCTCTATACCGAACTTGGGAGCAACAGCTTGGAAGTGCTTTTTGACGATCGCAAACAGTCTCCGGGGGTAAAGTTCAACGATGCTGACCTGCTGGGGATACCCATCCGAGTTACCATTAGTCCTCGAACTCTGGAGAAAGGTAGTGTCGAGATAAAGCTTCGCTCTGAAAAAGAAGCCCGGCTCTTGCCACTAACCAGAATAACAACAGTCCTGGAGAAGCTTATTACAGATTATTTATCTACCTGACCCAACCGCTCCTTCAAGTCGCCTCCTTTGGCTTGACCCCGTCAACTTTTATGCTTATAACCGAACTGGCTACCTCTTCTACTTTTTGAGGAGGTATGTTTAAAGTCTCAATTAGTGCTTTTACCGTTGGGTCATTAGTCATACAATCAATAGGGAAAGGCGTCTCATCAATTATGCTGACCTCGTGAAATCCGGCCGCTTCTATGGTACTGATGTATTCATCCCTCATTATAGCTCCAGAAATACACCCAATATATGCCTCAATAGAGTTCTTTATGAAGGCTGGAAGTTCCTTCAACAGAACTATATCTGATATCATAAGCCTACCACCCGGTTTCAGCACCCTGAACGCTTCCTTGAAGGCTCTTCTTTTATCAGGTACGAGATTAATAACACAGTTTGAGATTAGCACATCAGCAGCATTATCGGCAACAGGTAGATTCTCAATCTCTCCGAGCCTGAACTCCACATTGCCATAATTGCCTTTCTTGGCGTTTCCTCTTGCCTTCTCAATCATCTCTGGTGTCATGTCCACACCAATAACCCTTCCCTTCTTACCAACTCTGTCAGCAGCCAGAAAACAATCGAATCCCCCACCCGAACCAAGGTCAAGAACGGTCTCGTCTTCTCTCAAAGAGGCAAGAGCCACCGGATTACCACAGCCAAGTCCCAGATTTGCACCCTCAGGAACCACTCCAAGTTCTTCATCAGTGTATCCTATCTGCTTGCTAATATCCTGGGCTAAATCAGTGCTTCCACAGCAAGAACTCACCGGAGTGCAGCAGGGACTATCCTGTTTGGCAATTTTGGCGTAACCTTCTCTTACCACTTTCTTTATTTCTTCTTCTTTCCTCATCTTTACTTACCCCCAAATTATTTACTTGGTTATCATCATACTTTATTGCCAGGTGAAGGGTAACTTCTTATAAAAGACCACATGACAGATCAAGTACGTAGCATAGCCCTGAGCTCTTGGGACAGCTTATCCAGGATTTGCTGCTGAACCTCGTTAACCTCTTCATCAGTCAGGGTGTGAGTCGGTGACTGGAAGGCAATTCTGTAGGCCAGTGATTTTTTACCCGGTGGCACCTGCCCACCAGCATAAACATCAAATATACTGGCTTGAGCTACTAATGGAAAACTGGTAATAATCCCCTGTATTTTTTGATGGGCCACTTTGGCATTAACTACTAAGGCAATATCCCTGACTATGGCGGGAAAACGAGGTATTGGTTGGAACATTTTGTGACCCACGGTAAAGGGTAAAAGGTCTGTCAGGTCAATTTCAAACAGGTAGACGGTTTCAGACAGGTCAAAAGCTTCCAGGACTTTAGGATGTAGCTCACCAACGACACCCAGTCTATTATTGGCTATAACTATGGCTGTCTGTTTACTCGGGAGCAGACTTTCATCCCGGCACTCCTCGAAGCTGGCGTCCACACCTAGCTGACTCACTAAGCCCTCCACCACTCCCTTAGCGTCGTAGAAATCAAGTAGCTCCTGCTCACCTCGCCATAATTTTTCAATTCTAGCTCTACTTAGTAGTCCACACACCATCTCACGCTCATCGGGCAAGTCTCCGGGTCGGGGTAGGTACACCTTACCCAGGTCAAAAAATCTAATGCCGTCGTCTTCGTGTCTCCGATTTGCCTCAAGGGCAGCTAAAAGGTTAGCTCTTAGATTAGGGCGAAGGTACTCCTGCTCCGCAGTCATAGGGTTAGCTACACGAAGGGGCATAGGCTCGATGGGATGAGGTTCGGGAAGTAGCTTGTGTAGCCTTTCCAAACTAGTTAGTGAATATGTAATCAGCTCTTGGAAGCCATAACCGGTAAGGTTACGCCTCACTTCCTCCTTGAGTTTAAGAATAGGCTCATGGTTCTGCCTAGGCAGTGGTCGACTAAGCATAGTAGTCGGAATCTTATCATAGCCAAGGATACGGACTACCTCCTCTATCAAGTTAACTGCCAGATGAATATCGCTCCGCCAGTAAGGGGTAGTGACCCAAACTTCCGAGGCTCCCGGCTTACAGTCAAAGCCTAAGGAAGTTAGTGCCTCTACTATCTGTTCAAGGCTAAACTCAACACCTAAGAGTCGCTTTACCTCTGCTGTTGATAGCAAGATAGGCTCGTGATCTCGCCTCCCGGGATAAACATCAATCCAGCCTTTAGCTACTTCACCACCGGTTAACTGCATAATCAATTGACTTGCTCGTCTAAGAGCAGGTAGAGCCAGCTCAGGACGGATGCCTCTTTCAAAGCGCATACAGGCGTCGCTAGGCAGACGCAAGGTGCTACCGGTGTAGTGAATGCTCGCCTGGTTAAAATTGGCTGCTTCCAGCAGTACTGAAGTGGTCTCGGGGGTTATCTCACTGTTAGCACTACCCATAACGCCGGCAATAGCCACTGCCCTCTCCTCATCAGCAATAACCAGCATATCCCCAGAGAGAACCCTCTCTGCTCCGTCTAGAGTGACTACGACTTCACCATCATTAGCCCGACGGACAATGATTTTCTTACCTCTAATCTTAGGATAGTTAAAAGCGTGCAAGGGTTGACTGTATTCCAGCATAACGTAATTGGTAATATCTACAATATTATTTATAGGACGCAGGCCGCAAGCCAGTAACCGTTGTTGCATCCATCTGGGAGACTCAGCCACTGTTATCCCGGTGATCAGGCTAGCGCAATACCTAGGACACAGGTCAGGAGCAAGAATTTCTACCGATATTTGCTGGTCTATAGGAAATGGTGCTTCTTGGTAGTTAACCTCGGGAAGATGTAAATTTTGCCCAGTCAGGGCGGCAATCTCTCTAGCTATTCCAATCACAGATAGACAATCAGGTCGGTTGGGAGTGATACTCAAATCAAGAATAACATCGCCAAGATACTCAGTCAACCTGATGCCTACTGGTGCTTCAGTGGGCAAGACCATAATTCCTTGGTGACTATCGGATATGCCAAGTTCCTTTTCCGAGCAAACCATTCCACTTGATGCAACACCACGAATCTTGGCTGACTTCAGACGGAATACTTGCCCAGTGTGCCCATCTATAAGTTGTGCTCCAACATAGGCAAAGGCTACTTTGTCACCAAGCCTGAGATTGGGTGCCCCACAGACCACACTCTGTTGGTCAGTGCCTAAATCTATGGTAGCTAAACTAAGGCGGTCGGCATTAGGGTGAGGATTAATGGCAATTACTTGACCAACAACGATATTCTCCCAGTTACCTCCAATGACCTGCATTCCCTCAACCTCATTGCCAGCCAGCGTTAGCCTGTTAGCTAAATCAGTCGGGGGCAGGGTAATGTCCACATATTCCTGCAGCCACTTAAGCGGAACCTTCATCTAAAGTCCTTAGCTTTCGCCACGTCTAACCCCGATGTCTTCCTACTTACGCCTTCTTTGTGACCTGGTTTGCTGAAGCATCCTCTTATGATGCTTCTTATTCATCCTCTTTTTTCGCCATTTAACTACGCTACCCGTCTTTGTCACCCCCCCCCTTTATTACTAGCTCCTATTTTAAAACTGCCTTAGGAACCTGAGGTCATTACTATAGAACAGTCTAGTATCATCGATTCCATAGCGAAGCATGGGCAGACGGTCTATACCCATACCAAAGGCAAAGCTAGAATAAACCTCAGGGTCAAGCCCGCCGCGCTGAAGCACTTGAGGGTGAGTCATTCCGGCACCCAATATTTCAATCCAGCCACTATTGCCGCACAGGCGGCAACCTTTACCACCACAGGTCAAGCATGCTATTGCCATCTCAGCGCCGGGCTCAACAAAGGGAAAGTAGTCACAGCGAAAGCGTACCTTCCTGTCCTCGCCAAAGAAACGACGAGCAAACTCATAAAGTGTTCCCTTGAGGTCAGCCATGGTAATACCTTCATCTACCACTAGACCATCAATTTGATAGAACATAGGGGTATGAGTAGCATCACTAGCCTCATAGCGATAAACCTTACCCGGCTCAATTACTCTTATCGGGGGTTTCATGGTCTCGATAATCCTAGCTGTTACCGAAGTAGTGTGGGTACGGAGGAGCATAGGTCGGTCACCACTGTCCGTTTGAAAATCAACCCATAGTGTTGCCATAGTATCACGAGCCGGGTGTTCCTCAGGGATATTCAACGCTTCAAAATTATAATAGTCCCACTCTACCTCAGGTCCTTCCACTACCTGGAAGCCCATAGAGACAAATATATCACATATCT
Source organism: Dehalococcoidia bacterium (assembly GCA_011192075.1). GTDB lineage: Bacteria > Chloroflexota > Dehalococcoidia > Dehalococcoidales > S120 > S120. Next base: position 11,175 of record DUER01000149.1, read on the forward strand.
CATAGAGGGTTTGAGTAATAGGATGTAACCGACCTACAGGAAAAGCACGGCCGGGCAGGGTTACATCAATATACTCTTCCTTGGCAGTGCTTATCAGCTGTGCCTCGTAGAGAACCTGCCTTTTTTTGTCTAAACTCTTCTCTAGATAGGTCTTAACCTCGTTGGCAAAAGCGCCAACCGCTCTCCTCTCCTCAAGAGGTAATGTAGCCAAGCTACGCAGAACCTCGGTTAAGTGGCTTTTCTTACCCAGATAGCGAACTCGCCAGGATTCCAGTTCCTTGACGCTGTTAGTGCCCTCCAACTCCTGCAGAGCATTTAACTTTAAATCTTCGAGTTGCTCTATTATAGAACTCGTCTCAAAAACCTCCTTCATGAACAAGGCATGACTTGGGCTAACCTAACTGCCTCCTTTTGCTTATCCAGGCGCTTAAGACGAAACCAGCCACCATGTAAATTACCATTGAGAGAATGCTGAGGTTAATATCCGGGGTCTCGATTTCAAAGGGCAGCATACCACCGGGCATAAATCCTTCCATGAACAGCTCGTATCCGCCATAAACAAGAACGATACTGTCTTGGTTCGTAGACAGCATAAACCAGTGTGGCTGACCGGCCATCATAAGGATCCCATCAATAACCCCGGAAATGACTATGATGAAAACAAGCGCTATGACAGTTGCTCCCATAGCTCCTTTTGATATCGAGCTAAAGAAGAAGGTTACCGAGAGGACGCTACCGGCATAGAGGAGGCACAGCCCGAATGACTTGGCCGTCTCAAGCAGGACCTCGCCGTATATCGCAAAGAGAGAAATAGAAACAATCGCATACACAAAAACAATAAGCAATGTCACCGCAGCACAGCATGCCAGATATTTTCCCACCACCAATGTGATTCGCCTGACTGGATTTGGGAAAAGGATATAGCCGGTTTTGCCTTCAAACTCCCCAGCTATAGCATCTCCGGCTAAAAAGACTCCCCCAAACGCCGCCAGGCTCGGACCAATCGAGAGCAAGGCGGCCATAACCACCACGTTGTCGGGGTAGCCTTCCATCAGTACTGGTACCAAGATGAGGACTACCACTTCTGTGACTAGCGCAACCCCGAGAACGATGTACAACCGTTTCCTTCGGAGGTGCTTCAGGAACTCGTACCTCGTAACTACCCTTAACTTGTGGAATTCACTCACAGGGACCCTCCCGTTAACTCGAGGTACGCTCGCTCAAGCGACTGGTATTTTCTCTCCAGTTGAGCAATGTCATCGTAGGCAAGTAACCGCCCGTGGTCTATTATGGCTACTGTTTTGCATATCTGGGCGACCTCAACAAGCTGATGTGAGGCGAAGAAAACCGTCTTTTCCTTCCCTACTTTCTCGATTATTTCTCGGAATTCCACCATACCTCTGGGATCGAGCCCCAGAGCCGGTTCATCTAGGATTAATATTGGTGGGTCATGTAGCAGGGCCTGTGCCACGCCGAGACGCTGCTTCATCCCCCTGGAGAACTTTTCTACCTTAACGGTAACCCATTCCTTGAGTCCAACGAGGCCGATTACTTCCTCTATCCTACGCCTTAACCTATCCCCTTGCATCCCTCGAAGCCTGCCGAGGTAATTGAGGATTTCTTTAGGCGTAAAGAAGGGATAGAACTCTGGCGTCTCCACAACGGCACCAATTCTGGAAAGGGCCTGCTCTGGCTTCTCTAGTACATTGATGCCATCGATATAAGCTGCACCGGAGGATGGGCGGAGAAGCCCACAGAGAATCTTCAGGGTTGTGCTCTTGCCTGCGCCGTTGGGGCCAAGGAGTCCTATATTCTCGTTATCTTCTATTCTTAGGGATAGGTTATCCAGAGCGAGGAACTTGTTATAATACTTACTTAGGCTCTCGATGACGATAGGTCCGTGTGTTCTATCACTCGATGAGTTCATATCTTAGTCTTGAATTTTACCTTTAGCTATGGTTACTAAATTAGCAAAGGCTTCAGGCTCTTTAATCGCCATATCAGCCAGCATCTTACGGTTTATTTCAACCCCCGACTTTTTTAAGCCATCTATAAACTGACTATAGGTGAGCCCCTGAGTTCTGGTAGCCGCATTAACTCGCAAAATCCACAAACGCCTCATATCGCCCTTCCGCTCTCGGCGGTGAGCATAGGCATAACTCAGCGACTTGAGCATAGATTCGTGAGCTCGGCGGTAGAGAGAGTGCTTGGTTGCCCGGTGTCCTTTAGTCAGGGCTAGTACTTTCTTATGCCGGCGATGCGCAGTTACCCCTCTCTTCACTCGTGGCAAAATATCTCTCCTTGTTATTTACTTCAGTCCGTAGGGTAAGAGCCTTTTTATGCGAGCCTTGTCACTGGGACTTACAGCTATTGTCTCATCATAGAGACGCTTAGCCCGTTTTGATTTTCTGAGACGCAAATGGCTTTTACCACCCTTAGTGCGCATAAGTTTGCCGCTACCGGTGATATGGAAGCGACTCTGTACCCCTTTATGGGTTTTGATTTTTGGCATTCTAGGATTCCTTCTTTATCTCTTCCTTCTCTGTAGTCTTTTGGCTAGCTAGTGGGGACAGAATTAGGGTCATCCTCCTGTCTACCATGGATGGTTGTCGGTCAACCGCAGCTGTTTCTTTTTGTGATTCTACCATTCTCTGCAGCAACCTCAAACCAATTTCAGGGTGTGTAATTTCACGCCCTCTGAACATTATCGTTACCTTAACCTTATCCCCTTCATCCAATAGTTTTCTTACCGACCTTGCTTTAGCTTCAAAATCATGGTTGCCAATCTTAGGTCGTAACCGCACCTCCCTTAGCAGTGACACCTTCTGGCCCTTCCTGAGCTCTCGCTCTTTCTTTGTCTGCTCATACTTATACTTGCCATAGTCAAGAAGGCGGCACACCGGAGGCACTGCAATAGGAGCTACCTCAACCAGGTCGAGATTATTCTTCTTGGCTAGCTCCAGTGCTTGAGGCACGGGCATAATCCCCAACTGCTCTCCCTTGTTCCCCACGAGGCGAACCTCTCCAGCTCTAATCTCCTGGTTAACACGCAGTCTCTTAGTTATGTCTCTATTTACCTCCTCTAAACATATATGTCTTACGAACAGAAACTATAGCACACCCTCTAAAGTTAATCAAATTGCACTACTTTAAGTCCGTTATTTTATCTGCGATAGCCATAGTAACAGTTTCTTTGAAGTCATCGAGGGATTGTGAAGGGAGTTGTTCCTCACTTCGCAAACGAACAGAAATAGTAGAATTAGCCACCTCTTTGTCACCCACCACAAGCATATATGGTACCTTATCAAGTTGCGCCTGCCGAATCTTCAGGTTTAGTCTTTCTGACCGAGCGTCAACTCCTACGCGTACCCCCTTGCTTCTAAGCTGACTTTCCAGCTTGTAAGCGTAGTCCAGATGGCGGTCGGCCACTGGAATCACCATTACTTGAAGCGGTGCTAGCCACACGGGAAAGACACCGCCATAGTGCTCAATAAGTGAGGCAACGAAGCGCTCCATACTTCCCAGCACAGTACGATGTACCATCGCTACCAAGTGCTCCTTGCCATCTTCACCAATGTAAGTAACATCGAAGCGCTGCGGGAGGTTAAAATCAACTTGAATAGTGGGCCCCTGCCATGCTCTCCCCAGGGCATTTTCGAGTTTGATATCAATCTTAGGACCATAAAAAACACCCTCACCTGGGTCTATATTATAGTTAATATTCAGACGAGCTAAGGCTCGCCCTAGAATCTCGGTGGCTTCCTCCCAAACCTCAGCAGAGCCGGCATATTTCTCAGGTCGGGTAGCCAGTAGCACCTGGTAGTTGGTAAAACCAAAGGTATTCATCATAAAGCGAGCTAAATCTAATACTCCTACCACCTCATCTTCTAACTGGTCAAAGCGGCAAAAAATATGAGCATCATCCTGGGTAAAGCCCCTAACTCGAGACAGGCCATGCAGCACTCCAGAACGCTCATAACGATAAACAGTGCCCAGCTCAGCATAGCGTAGCGGTAGCTCACGGTAACTGCGTACCTTTGTTTTATAAATTAAGATATGACCCAGGCAATTCATGGGTTTAATAATATACTCTTGTCCCTCCACCTCCATTGGGCTATATAGGTAATCATGGTAAAATTCCCAATGACCGCTAGTTTTCCATAAATCCAATTTGGCAATATGAGGGGTATATACAATATCGTAACCACGCTTAATATGCTCATCCCTCCAGAAATCCTCAATAAGGCGGCGTATTATTGCCCCCTTGGGGTGCCAATGAACCAGCCCGGGACCAGCTTCATCATGAATACTGAATAGGTCAAGCTCCTTACCCAATTTCCTGTGGTCACGTTTAGCTGCTTCCTCAAGCCTTTTTAAGTATTCGGCCAGAGCCTTCTTGGTTTCAAAAGCAACACCGTAAATTCGCTGTAACATAAGACGATGCTCATCACCCCGCCAGTAGGCACCGGCAATGCTAACCAGCTTAAATGCTTTAATCTCACCAGTAGATCTCACATGAGGTCCGCGACACAAATCAACAAACGAACCTTGTTGATACAAGCTAACCTTCTCGTCCGGAATTTCATCGATTAACTCCAACTTGTAGGGCTGGCTAGCGAACAGTCGTCTAGCCTCTTCCTTAGTTACTTCCTGGCTAGCAAAAGGCACGTTGGCCGCAATTATTTCATTCATCTTGGTCTCAATAAGCGGTAAATCATCAGGGGTCAACGGGTGAGGTAGACCAAAGTCATAATAGAAGCCATTTTCAATAGCCGGTCCAATACCAAACTTGGCATCAGGGAAGATAGACTGCACTGCCTCAGCCATAACATGAGCCCCCGAATGCCTCGTTATCTCTAGCTTTTTGTCATCTGTTGTGTGATCTTGGTTAAGAATCATGGCTATTGTCCGCACATCTATTAAATGACAACCTCCCATCCTATTTGAGGACGAGAGGTGTTATAACCGCCTCCCTATTACTCCGACTTAATGGAATCTGAAAGTCTATTTACAAATATTGGAGCTAAGCTACAACCCATTGCCTTTAAATCTTATTATACCAGCCTCAAGCTGTAAGTGCAATTGGCTCAGGTTGCTAAGTTCAGCATCAAAGGATTATAATGTCTCAAAGCCTTCTATGACTAAGAAAATTTTCCCTATCCTAGCCCTTTCTATGTTCACCTCTATACTTGGCATCGGAATAATAACGCCATTCTTGTCCCTTTATGCCAATGAGATGGGGGCTAGTGGAATCTGGCTAGGTGCGATATTTACCGGCTACGGTCTCTCAAGCACTATAGTTAATCCTATTGCCGGCCGGCTTTCTGACCGAGGGGGCAGAAAGCGATTTATCATGATAGGTCTTTTCATCTACGCCCTTTCATCACTGGGCTATATATATGCAGTTAATGCCCCTCAGTTAGCCCTAGTCCGCTTAGTTCAGGGTGGTGCTGGTGGTATGATTTTTCCTGTTGCTCTGGCCTGGGTTGGTGATATTTGTGAAGAGGGTGAAGAGGGGAAATGGATGGGTTATGCCACTGCTGCTTTCTTCAGTGGTTTTGGCTTTGGTCCACTGATGGGTGGAGTATTGATGGAGCACTACGGGATGGATCTTGCCTTCTCTGTTATGGGTGGTCTTAATCTGCTGGCTGCCCTGCTAGTTACCTTTTTGCTACCTGAGGTTGGACAAAGGAAAATCACAGCAAGCGAAAGTATATCCTTTAGAGAAATGGCTACCAGCGGAATGATAAGGGGTATTTTTAGCTTTCGGTTTTCGCAAGCCATAGGGAGAGGAGCCTTTATGGTCTTTCTCCCTATTTTCGCTGCGATATATATTGGTTTAACGCCGATGCTAGTAGGGGTACTAATATCAGTTCACGTCTTTGGCATGTCACTACTTGCACCTTTTACCGGTCATATTGCTGATAGATATAATAGGAAAACGCTGGTAGTTTTTAGTAGCGTTATATACCTTCTACCCCTGGGTTTGATTCCTTTAGCACAGAGCTTCTGGTACCTATGTGGGTTGTGTATCCTCCAGGGTATTGCGAGTTCACTTTCCATGACGGCTTCCCAGGCCCTAGTAGTGGAAGAGGGCAGGAAATTTGGCATGGGCTCCACTATGGCTATGCCGATGGTCGCGATGGGCATAGGCATGGTTATAGGACCGCTTACCGCTGGAGTACTAAATGATTATGTCAGTATTAACTCAGTGTTTTACTTTGCAGCCGGTATAGGAGCCATGGGGACCGCCCTATTTGTGTGGTTTACTAGGTGATGTTATTGAAGTTCGCTCACCTTGAGCCTGGGCAGGTAGTGTGAGGATGAACTAAAAGATATAGAGGTTGATTTAAGCATCACCGATGGAGAGCCTGGGTTTAAAGGTTTATCTTTTGCACTCAGCCTCGTCTTCCCTTTCAATGCTGCCTCCTTCATGTTTCGAGGGCAATTGCTTGACAGCCTTTGGCAAAGGTGGTAGCCTGTAGGTATCAGAGAGTTCATGGGCAGGAATCAGGAGTAGTCCGTAGTTCCGGAGAAACGTCAGCTCTTGATATGCTCCACTAAGTTAGATACAGAGGGGTAGGAGGATAATGAGGGGGTGAAATAAATGGCTCTGGTTGCTGAAAAAGGTGTACTTAGTAAAAGGGTAAAGAGAGAAAAAGAGGAGTTACTTTCGGCTCCTCCGCAGATTGATACCGAGAGAGTCAGGGTTCTGCTGGATGTCTACCGGGAAACTAAAATACAACCTAATGTCATCCGCCGGGCTAAGCTTTTTAACAAACTTTGCTGTGAGAAGACTCTATATATTGACGGAAACCCGATACTAGGTACTCTTACTCGGTATAAGTATGGTGCTTATCCCTTCCCTGAGGAAGGTTGCGCCTGGATGGAAAGAGAAGAAGAGTTTGCTCTGCCAAGAGGGAAGGTTCGAATAACCCCTGAACTTAGAAAGTGGATAGATAAGGCTATTGAATTTTGGCGCGATTCAAATCTATTTAGCCTGACCCGGGAAGTTGTACTTGAAGCTTATGGTATTGATATACGTACTTTCTCCAAATGCGGCCTATGGATTGAAGCTACTCCCGGTGGTGCCGCCCACATCTTGGTTCCTGATTATGCCAAGGTGCTAAACAAGGGTTTACAAGGGATTATTGCTGAAATAGAGCAGGAGGAAGCAAAATTAAACACTGGGGAGCCAGACGCTCTTGATAGGTGGTACTTTTATCAAGCAGCTAAGCTAGCGGTTAACGGAATGATGGTGCTGGCCCAGAAGTATGCTTCTCTGGCCAGGGGAATGGCTAACGAGGAGACGAATGTGGAGAGGAGGGGGGAGCTGGAGGAGATTGCCCGTATTTGCGAATGGGTTCCGGCAAATCCAGCTCGGAATTTTCGTGAGGCAGTTCAAGCATTTTGGTTTACTATGCTCGGAGCATGGCTTGAGGCGCCAACCACTCTTAACTCTCCCCCAGCGACGCTCACTAAGTCGCTATATCCCTTTTATAAAAGGGATAAGCAAGAAGGAAGAATTACCGATGAAGAGGCTATCGAGCTTCTGCAGTTTTTATTCCTGAAATTCAACCAATTAGCCTACGTTTTACCTCCTCATGGATATAGGATGAATCAAAGCCGATTAGGATTGCAGTTAAGTTTGGGTGGATTAACGCCTGATGGGGAGGACGGAACTAATGAATTGGACTGGTTGGTTCTGGAAGCCCAGCAGCAGATTAAGCTTCCTGAACCCCTGGTCAACCTTGTTTATCATGATAAACTTTCCGAGGAGTTCTTACTCAAGTGTGTTGATTTGATAAGGACGGGAATAGGTCAACCGGCCTTTCACAATAGTCGAACAGGTGTCGAGCGACATCTATACCACCATCAAATGCCGCTGGAAGAAGCCAGAACATTCGCTATCGCTGGCTGTGTCCAAAGTTCTATACCAGGCTATATGGATGGCTACTTTGAGACGAGGTTCAATGTTGCCAAGGTGATTGAATTAACCTTCGAGAATGGTAATGATCTACTAACTGGAATACATTTGGGTTCTCAAACAGGAGAAGCTAGGAGCTTCCAGACCTATGACCAGTTTTATCAGGCCTTTATTACGCAGCTAGAATACCTTGTTCCTTTAACTCATGATGTTTCCCGGACAGCCTGGACTTTGCAGCGAAACTTCCCCACCCCCTTTAGTTCATCGCTTATCAATGATTGCGTAAAGAAGGGTAAAGATGTCTCAGATGGAGGTGCTAGATATAGTTTTGGTGACGGCGTTTGCCTGGTAGGGGTAGTTGATGCAGCTAATTCCTTAGCTGTAATCAAAAGGATGGTCTTTGAGGAAAAGAAACTCACTATGAGCCAATTAAGACAGGCGCTTGCTGCTGACTTTGTAGGCTATGAAGATGTAGAAAAGATGTGTCTCTCTGCCCCTAAATATGGGAATGATGAAGAATATACAGATTCAATAGCTAGGGACATCTATGAAATCTGCTATAACCTACACTCAAAAACTGACCATTTGGGTAGGCCAGTCATGCCGTCAGCTTATTCGGTTACGGGACATGTGGCTTTTGGAGAGTTCACCGGGGCATTACCAAATGGTAAGAAGGCAAGGAAACCTCTTGTTGACGCCAGTGTCTCGGCTCAAGGGGGCACAGACAAGAATGGCCCTACTGCTCTGGTTAAGTCCGCTGCCAAAATAGTTGATACAGTAAAGTATAGCTCAAATCATTTCAACATGAAGTTTCACCCTACAGCTCTAAGAGGTATAGATGGGGCGAGGAAGCTGCTCTCCTTGATAAAGACCTATTTTGACTTAGGCGGGTATCATGTGCAGTTTAACTGTGTAAGTGGTGAAACCCTGAGAGATGCCCAACTACATCCTGAAAGTTATAAAGAACTGGTAGTGAGGGTGGCCGGCTTTAGCGCTTATTTTATTACTCTTGATAAGGATACTCAGGATGACATCTTAAGGCGAACCGAGTTAACTTTTTAGAAACTGGCAACTGGAATAGTGCCAGAGATATAAACTACACGAGAATTAGTGTATTACTTTGCCTACGGCTCCAATCTTAACAAAAAACAAATGCTGGAACGCTGCCCAGACAGCAAGCCTCTGTTTGTAGCCACCCTTGGTAATTACAAGCTGGTGTTTGTTGGCTGGTCTAGGCAATGGCGGGGTGGAGTCGCCAGCATCAAGCCCTTTCGGGGGGAGAGGGTTCTGGGGGCTGTTTATGAACTTTCGGACAGAGACTTAAGACGATTGGATAGCTACGAGGGTCGTCCCGGTAACTACAACAGATTGAAGGTCACGGTATTTGATGAAGATGGTGAGCCCGTGGAAGCAGTAACCTATATCAAGTCTGAGCAATCAGAAGAAACACAGCCCTCAAAAGAATATTTGTCTCTCGTTCAACGAGGCTATAGAGATTGGGTATTATAAGGTAGCGCCTAGCTAGAAGCATAGTTAATGAACACTTACCATCGGTCAATAGTTTCCCAGGAGCCAGGGCAACCTCAGGGCGAGACAAAGCTAGGGTATATATTTGATATACAGAGGTTCTCCATCAATGATGGTCCCGGGATCAGGACTACCGTTTTCTTCAAAGGGTGCCCCTTGAGATGCATCTGGTGTGATAATCCAGAATCGCAAGAACAATTGCCACAACTCCTCTATTTTGAGTCGCTATGTACCAAGTGTTACCGCTGTGTTGAGGTATGCCCTTCAGGAGCTACTAAGATAAGCCCAGATGGCTCGATAGAAATTGACCATGGGCTATGCCAAGCCTGCGGATTGTGTGTTAAGGCCTGCCTTTCCGAGGTCAGGGTCATATCAGGAAAGACTATGACCGTGGATGAGGTGGTAGAGGTTGTCAGAAAGGATGAGCTATTCTATCGGAACTCGGGCGGTGGGGTTACCGCATCAGGCGGGGAGCCAACCTATCAACCAGATTTCCTTAAGCAGCTTTTTAGACAATGCCAGAGCTATGGAATACATACTACCTTAGATACCTGTGGGTATGTAAAATGGGAGGTTATGGCAGAAATCTTGGACTATGTTGACCTGGTATATTATGACCTTAAGCATATGGATACAGTAAGACACGGAGAGCTTACCGGTGTGGGTAATGAACTGATTCTGGATAACGCCAGGCGGATTTCGCAAGGTGGGAAGTCAATAGTAATGCGGATACCTCTGATACCGGGTTGCAATGACTCGGAGGAAAAAATTAAGGCTATGGCTGAATTCGTGACAAGGATAAAGGTGGTAAGGGTTGATATTGTACCTTTCCACCAGCTTGGCAGCAAGAAATACGAAAGGTTAGGTATGATATACAGGCTGGGTGAAGCCAAACCATATCAAGAAGACGAGATACAAACTTTCAAGGATACCCTTGAATCCTATGGGCTTGAGGTCTCAATAGCTTAGTAGTGGGAGAAAGATGGTACAGGTTAGGACGATAGGCATACTTTCTGAAAGAGTAAAAAAAGAGAAGGAGATACTGCTTTCAGCCACTCCACATATTGATGTGGAAAAGCTCAGGTTCCAATTTGAAGTGTACCAGGAAAACGAAGGGCAACCCTCAGTCATCAAGATGGCAAAGCTCTTTCACAAACTCTGCAATGAAAGAAGTATATTCATCGATGACAACCCTCTTGTCGGTAGCCTTACTAAGTATAAGTATGGCTCTTATCCTATCCCGGAATTCGGTAGCCGGTGGCTAAAAAAAGTAGATAGCTTCAACCTTCAAAGAGGCAGCGCCTCGGTAACAGATGAAGAAAGGGAATGGATAAGCAAGGCGGCTGACTATTGGAAAGATGCCAATGTTTTTAACCGGACTAAAGAAGTTATGCTTCAATCCCGGGGAGTGGACATAGGAGTCATGCAAGCCTGTGGGCTTGGGACTGAGTATACTCCTGGCGGGTTTGGCAGTGTAACTCCTGATTTTTCCCAGGTCTTGAATAAAGGATTAAGCGGAATTGCTGCTGAGATAGAGGGGGAGAGGTTAGAAGTAGACCCTGGGGATACCGACGGCTTTAATAGCTGGCACTTCTATAATGCGGCTCTTTTATGCCTTAACGGAATGACTAATCTGGCTCACAGATATGCCTCCCTAGCTGAGGAAATGGCTAGGGGTGAAGAGGAACCTGGCAGAAAGCAACAGATGGGGAAAATTGCAGAGACTTGCCAACGTGTTCCCGCTATACCAGCCAGGAGCTTCCATGAAGCCCTTCAGTCGGTCTGGTTCACTATTTTAGGGGTATGGATGGAAAGTCCATCTGTACTCAATTGCCCCCTGGGTAGATTTACCCAGTATATGTATCCCTTTTACCAGAAGGACAGGGATGAGGGCAAGCTAACTGACGAAGAGGTGATTGAGCTTCTGCAGTTTTTCTTTATTAAACTTAATGGTCTGGCGCAAGTCTTACCTCCTCATGGGTTCGCTTGGTCTCAAAGTCGGCTGGGGCTTCACTTATGCTTGGGTGGTTTAACTGCAGATGGAGACGATGCCACCAATGACCTCGACTGGCTAGTCTTAGAAGCTCAAAGGCGATTGCAGCTTCCCGAGCCTCTGGTTGACCTTCTCTACCATGATAAGCTTTCCCAGGATTTCCTACTTAAGTGCGTCGACCTGATAAAGACGGGGATAGGGCAGCCGGCAGTGCATAATGTGGTTAAAGCTGTTGAGCGCCACCTATATCATGAGCACATGCCGCTAGAGGAAGCCAGGGATTTTTCCATACTTGGTTGTGTTCAGACTTGGAGAGCTGGTTACGCAATCGCTACCTGGGAGGGGGCGTTCAACATTGCCAAGATGGTTGAGTTAGCCTTGAACAATGGTAGAGACCCCCTAACTGGGATAAGGTTAGGTCCTGAAACCGGGGAAGTGGAGTTATTCCAGTCTTATGATGAGTTCTACGAAGCCGTTACCAGACAAATGAGGTATTTCATCCCTTTGCAACGGCAAATCGGACGCACTGCCTGGAATATAGAGCGGGACTTTCCCATTCCCTTTGCTTCGGCATTAACCCGTGATTGCGTAGAGAGGGGAAAGGATGTGAAGGATGGCGGCGCCAGGTATAACCAAGCCAATGGGATGACATTTGTTGCTGGAATTGATGCTGCTAATTCCCTAGCCGCAGTTAAAAAGCTTGTGTTTGAAGAAAAAAAGATTACCATGAAGCAGCTAAAGGAAGCCTTGGCGGCGAACTTTGAGGGCTATGAGGACATATGGCGAATGTGTATGGAGGCTCCAAAGTATGGTAATGACGTTGACTACGTGGATTCTATAGCTAAACAATTGTATGAAGTTTGCTACAATGAACATCAGAAGTTCCCGGATTTCTTAGGCAGGCCGGTCAAGCCGGAAGCCTACTCAGTCACTACCCATTTTGCTACCGGTAGATTTACTGGAGCCCTGCCCTATGGAAGAAAAGCTAGGGTGCCTCTTACCGACGCTTCGGTGTCAGCCAGCCCCGGTACCGATACCAATGGGCCCACTGCACTGGTCAGGTCTGCGGTTAGAGTAATAGATACTGCTAAGTGGGGTGGAAATCATTTGAATATGAAATTCCATCCTACTGTTCTCGGAACAGTGGAGGGAGCCAAGAAACTCCTTTCTTTAATTAAGACATACTTTGATTTAGGCGGATTCCACGTACAGTTTAATTGCGTGAGTTCTGAGACCTTGAGGAGGGCTCAGCTTCACCCCGAAGACTATCGGGAACTGGTGGTGAGAGTAGCCGGATTTAGCGCCTTTTTCATCCACCTGGACCGAGAGGTCCAGGATGAGATTATGAAACGAACCGAATTGGAGTTTAACTGATATGCCTTACAAAAGATTTATTGTACCACGAGAAATTATCCATGGCTGGGGTGCCCTTAAGGCACTAAAGTATGTAGAGACCAAGAAAGCCTTTGTTGTTACCGATAGTACCATGGGGAAACTGGGCTATCTGGATAAGATAAAGGCAATATTAAATGAGAAAGGGACTCAAAGCCAGCACTTTGACCAGGTAGAGGCAGACCCCTCCATGGACACAGTGAAAAAGTGCCTAACCCAGGTTATGGAGTTCAGTCCCGACCTGATTATCGGGCTGGGAGGTGGCTCACCTATAGATGCGGGTAAAGCCGTCTGGGCCTTATACGAAAACCCTGATTTAGCCGAAGTAGACTGGGACGAGCTTCTGCGTGCGCTGCCCCGCTGCAAGCTACGGCAGAAGGCTAGGTATGTAGCTATTCCCACCACCAGTGGGACCGGCTCTGAGGTTAGCTTCGGTGCCGTCATAACCAACTACCAGGCAGACCCCCCGGTTAAGAAGCTACTTGTCTCTTTTCAGCTTACCCCTGATGTGGCCATTGTCGATGCTGAGTTGGCTTCCACCATGCCACCCAGCATCACTGCCGATACTGGATTCGATGCCTTGGTTCATGCTGTGGAAGGCTACACTGTAGGTCAGACCACAGATATGGTTGATAGCATAGCTGTCACCGCCATCAAGACTATTATGGAGTGGCTACCTAAGGCCGTAGCCGATGGCTCTAATGTCATCGCCAGGGAGAAGATGCACCTGGCTGCTACCATGGCTATGGTCGCCTGCAGTAATAGCGGTGGTGGGCTCAACCATGACGCTGCTCATCAGCTGGGCTCATTCTTTCACCTAACCCACGGTCGGGCTAATGCCGTTGTGTTGTGTCACTTCTTGTCATGGCTCTATGACTACAATCCAGAGCGTCTGGCTTTACTTGCCCGAGAACTGGGTATGGAGGTGAAGGACACCAGGGATGGAACCCAAAAGCTAATAGCTGCAATGAGTGACCTAAGAAAAAGGGTAGGTCTACCCGGCTCTATCAAGGAAATGGGTATTGACGAAGTGATTTTTATGTCCAAGCTGGACCAGCTTGTCGAATATACCATTGCCTCTGGCATCTCACCCCAGAGGCCTTCTCTGGATGAAGTCAAGGAGCTTTATCTTAAGGTATGGGAAGGAGCTGAGCCAAAGCTTAGTCCAGGGTAAATTCAAAGGTGCCCAGTTACATTCTTGCTATCATCGGTCTCCATCCTGGTAATTACACTGCCTCTAATATGAACTTTCTGGTTGCCCTCTTTTTTGAAAGTCATAAGGTGCCCTTTTTTATGCCTAGCAGTACCCCCTTTCCCTATGGCATACCAAACAGTCTGTCGGCGAAATATCGACAAATCTGGATCCTAAAACTGTTGCTAAACCATTTGACATTTGTTCAGTATCACCAAATGATGATATAATGCTACAAACCGATGATGTAGGCGTGAACGGACTGACGATGCTGAAGGTGACTTCAGTAATCGTGATATCCACAGTGCTGGTCTGTCCCATTCGATAATGCAATACCGCCACAGGCGAAGACAACACGACAGTCCAAGTGATTCGTTCACAGGCCTGCACTAATTTCGCTGCCTCATTCGGAGAGACGGTTATTGACAACCAGGTCCCATGGATATACTCTTAGTACTAAGAGCAATGAGGGTTAGGAAGACTCATTGTGAATTGAAATAAGAAATGTCGATAGAAAGGAGTCCATCATGACTGCACTACTTATTTTTGGTATTATCGCCCTTGTCCTTGGGTGTTTCATCTGGCTGACA
>DUER01000015.1 GCA_011192075.1 Dehalococcoidia bacterium
ATTTGAGGAAATCCACCACCTCATGCAACTCTTGCTTGGCTTCATCTACTCCGGCTACATCGTCAAAGGTTACTGTTGGTGTACTGGCTGGGAACAATCGGGCTCGGCTACGACCAAAACTGAGAGCTTGGCTATTAGCCCCCCGCGCTGAGCGGAATAGGAAGAATAACAAACCGCCAAAGAGCAGGAGAGGAAGGAAGTTAATCATCAATCCACCCCAGTTAAATCCACTTGAGCCTTTTACCTCAACTACTATTCCCTCAAGACTAAGCCCTTCAATATCATATATGCTGGCGTTATTCTCTTTAAAGGTCTCTAGCTCTACACCATCGGTGGTGGTAATAAACAAGGTATTATCCTCTATTAAAATCTTCTCTATCTTGCCCTCTTGCGACATGGTTATGGCATCGCTCAAGGGGATTTCAGTCGGTTCTTGTGACCTCGAGAAAAGGTAAGAGAAGACAGCTACGGCTACAATTAAAATAGCTATATATATTAGGCTATTCAGCTTCCAACCTGATTTCATTCTTTACTCCACATGTGATTAGCCTTAACCCGACTATATTATACCAAAAAATAGCAATAAATGGAAAAGGAACTTTAGAGATTAGGTTTCGAGAGTATTATAGGTTGCTTGCAGGAGGAGAGCATCCTCTTCCAGGTTAGGACTTTCACAGATTACAATACCCTTGGCGTCATAATCCCTTAATGCTTCAAGAAGTTCGGCATACTGAAAATCTGACTCTTTCAGGTTCAGGTGCTTTATTTCTCCCTTTTTACCATAATTAATACCAGACACATGGATGTGCATATTGTCCAGGGCAGCTCTTCCCAGCCGCTCTTCTACCTGTTCAAGAATAGAGGCAAATTCTTGATAGGAATTAAACTGCCCCGTCCGGGCATGCCAGTGAGCAAAATCCAGGCAGGGAGCTACCCTCTCTAGCTCAGTGCTCAGGTTAAGTACTTCCTCTATGGTGCCGAACTGGCTAAGCCTACCCATAATTTCCGGTCTAATCCACACCCGGTTATTTTCCCGTTTAAGCTGGTGCAGCACTTCCTCCAGATACTTTTTTACCATGATATAGGCTTTTTCAGGTGGGTCACCAAGATAAAAAGCAGCGTGGAAAGTAATACTTTCTGCTCCACATATTGAAGCGATACGGGCTGTTTGAAGTATCCTATCCTGGCTAGCCCTTATCTTCTCTGGCTCACGAGCGTTAAGATTGACAAAGTAAGGCCCGTGAGCTGATAGTTTGACGCCTGCCTTAATCGCCGCTTCCTTAACTAAGTGGGCACCGGCCTCACCCATTCTTACTCCCTGGACAAATTCTATCTCCATACAGCCCAGCCCAAGCTCAACGATACCCTCAATACCATCTATAGTGGACAGTGATTTGGCACTATGAGGAGTACCACCGGTACCAAAAAGAAGCCCTGCCATTTGTTCTCACCCTTAATATAGTATAGCATGTATTATTTACTGTGGTTGCTAATGACAAAGTATTAGGAATACTATGTTTGTGATATAATATTTATTAGGAAAGGCGGTTATACAGGGAGTTAATTTCTGGAAGCGATAGAACTAGCACGACGGGTGGTAGAGGCGTCTAGTGATAAGCAGGCGAGTAATATTGTGCTGCTGGATACAAGTGCTGTAAGTGACTTTGCCGATTACTTTGTGCTATGCAGCGGTGATACCACTCGACAGATTGAGGCCATTCGGGATGAAGTTGAGCATGTATTAAAGCAGGAAGGTATTTTACCTCACCACTATGAGGGCACTCTAGACTCAGGATGGCTCCTGCTTGATTATGGTGATGTAATTGTGCATATCTTCGCTACCCCCGAACGGGAATACTATCAGTTGGATAAGCTATGGAGCCAAGCTAGCACTCTGGTCAGGATTCAATAACCTAGTCATCAACCTCGTTCTGATAATTAAAAATCTCGTCCTGTGAAAAGAACAGCTTGATTTCCTCTTCGGCAGTCTCTACTGAATCAGAGCCGTGGACGGTATTGCGCTCAATATCCAGACCAAAATCACCCCTGATAGTTCCTGGCTCAGCCTTGGCTGGGTCAGTGGCACCCATTGTTTCTCTAACTACCTCTATTGCGCTTTCCCCCTCAAAGATGATGGCAATTATCGGGGCAGAGCTAACATAATCTACCAAGCCATCAAAGAAAGGCTTACCGGCATGTACCGCATAATGTCGCCGGGCTAAGGCTTTATCCAGATGCAGCACCTTAATTGCCACCAGCTTGAGTCCTCTCTGCTCTAAACGGATAATAATAGCCCCAGCCAACCTCCTCTGCATAGCGTCAGGCTTGATAAGAACTAAAGACCTTTCCATTTTTAAGCTCCTGTATTTATCCTAGTAAAGATTATTTATTAACCTCACCCTCTTCAAGCTTCCCTTAACGGGTTGAAAAGCCGCTCAAGAGCGTTTGTGCTTACTGCCTCCAATGTGTCAACTACAAGGTCGGCCTCCCTCAGACTGTGCCTAGGGTGGGTACCGGTTACAGTCACGCAATACATTCCAGCTCTTTTAGCTGCGGTAACGCCGGCAACAGCGTCCTCAATCACAATGCAATCCTTGGGCTCGACCCCCAATCTTTCCGCAGCTAACAAGAAAACCTGCGGACTGGGTTTTCCCTCAGTTACATCTCTATCACAGATGATAGACTGAAAGCAACCATTTATACCTAGAGTTTTGATAACTAACCGGATGTTCTCAATGGGAGCTGATGAAGCTAGTGCCATTTGAAATCCACGTTTCTTGAGTGACGTCATTAGTTCTATCACCCCGGGCAATGGCCTAAGCTTTTGCTTTATTCTACGGCGGAAGCTTTCCTCTTTTTTATTGGCAATGGCACCTATTTCATGTTGAGATATCTCCCCACCTAGGGCACTTCTGATTATGGTATCATTCCTTTGTCCAAAGGTATGTCTGAAATCCTCTTCGGTGAAGTTCATTCCTCTTTCTCGGAATACCACTTGCCATGCCTTGAGGTGATAGGGAGCAGTATCAGCAATTACCCCATCCATATCCCAAATAACCGCCTTACTTTTTGGCATCACTTTTAGGCTTTCCCCTCCCTACCACTTATATCCTCCTGCTTTGAATGAATAACAAACATTGTTGCTGTGCTTTCAGCCACCGGGGTGCCGTCCTTCAGAGCTATAGCTGCTTTGGCCTCAACCAGCCTTCTGGTCCTCCTGGTTATAGAGGAGGTGATGATGAGGGGCTCGTCTATCAGGGCTGGGCGTCTTATCCTTACCTGCATTTTGGCCGTGATACAATGGATGCCCTCAAAGTACGGGGTATAACTCATAGCCTCATCAAGGAGGCAACCAATAATACCTCCGTGAACAGTACCTGACCACCCCTGATGAAACTTATTAGGGGTGAACTCCGCCCTGACTGTTTTATTATCCCACTTAAAATTTAGTTTCAATCCAACAGGGTTGTCCGGTCCACAGCCAAAACACATAGCCAGACTTTTTTCGGTATCAATTGATATTTGGGGCCAGGTTTTCATTTCCATCTCCATTCTCTATCGATGTTTGGGCTGAGTAATTGGTGGTCGCCTCAAGTATATTGGCTGCAGGGTAGCCGGGTTGTTATAATCGCCCGCTTTCAGCTGCTTTAGCCCCAGCTCAGCTAGAAAACTGGCTCGCCGTAATCCAGATGCTGCGGTTGGTATTAGTGCCCATTCCTTAAGCTGCTTTCTCAGTAGGGAGTCAATAATTGGTATGAATTCCCCACAAAATATGGTCTTGGTTGTTATCTGGGAGCATAAAGCTTCAGCAGTGGTTATGTGCTCGGTAGCCAGCTGATGCCACTCATTGTCTTGCCTTTGGTACATAGCGGCAGCAATCTCGCCTCTACCGGCATTAAAGATGGGGCAGATAGGTAAGCCGATTTCAGCATGTTGGTAGGCTTCCACCTCTAAGGTGCTGATGCCGACTATCGGGATTCCCAGGCTGAAGGCTAACCCCTTTGCCGTGCTAATGCCGACTCGCAATCCATTGAAGCTTCCCGGCCCCTTGGCCACGATAATACCACTGATAGATTGAAGGTTCAGCTTAGCCTGATTTAGCAGGTGAGCCAGTTGAGGTAGTAGTTCTACAGTGTGGTTTTGCCCCGAGCGCCAGGTTAGTTCAGCTAGCACCTCATTGTCTTGAACTAGAGCAACACTAGCCGTATCTGTTGAAGTATCTATAGCCAGTTGCATTAGTCATTCTTGCCTTTCTATGAGTTAAGGGTTTTATTCAGATATGCTAACATTTCCAAGTAGCGTTTACCACTGGGTTTGAGTTGCAGTTTGCGCTCATTATCGGAAAGATAGCTTATCTGGATAAGCAGGTGCTCTACTGGCAACACACTTAGTCCTTTTTCTGCCCATTCCACGACACAAACACTATTGCCATATAGATAGTCATCTAAGCCTAATTCAACAATTTCTTCTATGTGGTCAAGCCGATACAAGTCAGCATGGTATAGAGGCAGCCTACCATAGAGCTCTCTGACAACGACAAAGGAAGGGCTGGCAGCGTATTCTTTGATACCCAGTCCCCAGGCAATACCCTGAGTGAGGCAGGTCTTTCCTGTTCCCAGACTACCGACCAGGAGAAAAACATCACCGGGCAGACATATCTCACCAATGCCAGCTCCAAATTTCTGGGTCTGTTCCGGGCTGTAGCTAATTAGCTCAAGGCAGCTTATAGATTGTCTTAGTTTCATCTGGTAGTAAAGTGCTCCCATCCTACTTTTTGGAGATAGAACGGATTTCCTTTGCTGTCAACTAGGGTTACCTTTCCTGTTTCACCAGCTATAATTTCACCGATTACCGTTACCAAGCAAGAGACTGCTGTCTTTACTTTATCGATAGTTTGGGCACTTCCGGTGAATAGTAATTCGTAATCCTCTCCACCTGATAGTGCCAGTGCGAGGGATTTGTCACCGAAGTTAGCCCTGACCATAGGCTCAATTGGCAAACGGTCAACCTCAATACGGGCACCAACCTGACTTAATTGACATATATGTTTAAGGTCTGAAATCAGTCCATCACTGATATCTATAGCCGTTTTCACCCCCTGCTCTACCAATAGTTGCCCTTCTGTTATTCGGGGGTAAGGGCGAAGGAAAGCCTTCCTTAGACAGGTAGCAGCTTCAGAGTCAAGCAGAAGCTTTTCAGTAAGCATCTCCAAACCAGCAGCGGCAGTTCCTAGATAACTGGTAACAGCTACCTTTTCACCGGGCTCAGCTCCTGAGCGGGTGAGTATGTGCGTATCCCGATTTCTAGTGTTGCCCAGAACGGTAATAGTAATAGCTACCAAAGGCGCACTACTGGTATCTCCACCGGCTATAACCACCCCGAACTGCTGCGCCAGTTCAACCATTCCTCTGTACATGGCGGTAACATCCTCAACCTCAGTATGGTCGGGTAGGGCTAACGATACTAATGCATATGTGGCCATACCACCCATAGCAGCAATATCACTCATATTGACCGCCAGTGCTTTCCAGCCCAATTCTTCCCAAGAAGCTGTATCTAAGGAAAAGTGAACATCCTGGATAAAGGAATCAACAGTAGCCAGTTGGGTTGAGGCATCACCATGCCAGGCAGTAGCATCGTCACCAATACCGATAATAAGTTGCTGCCGGGATACATGGCTCCCCGGTGAGCTACTAACCATTCTAGCTAAGAGGTCAATCAGTCCAAATTCCCCTAGCTCGGAGACCTTCATAGCTGAAATTATAGCATGCGCCTATGCGGGCCACAACCTAGTTCTAGCCATATCAGGCAAAAGCTGTTAAAGTCAATATATGCGTTATGCAATTGTGGCTGATATCCATGCCAATCTAGCTGCTTTTACTGCGGTGCTGGATGACATTGAACGCCGGGGAGGAGTGGAGGAGGTATGGTGTCTGGGAGACGTTGTTGGCTATGGTCCTGACCCCCACCAGTGCATTGAGCTTTTACGCCAGTATAACCACATCTGCGTGGCTGGAAATCATGATTGGGCAGCAATAGGCAAGGTGGATACTTCCGATTTTAACCCTGATGCTGCTGCTGCCTGCCACTGGACAGCCCAGCAATTAAGCCCAGAAGACATACGTTATCTTGAAAGCCTACCGCTAGTGGTTCAGAGAAGCGATTTTACTCTAGTACACGGTAGCCCCAGAGAGCCCATCTGGGAATATCTGTTATCAACCGACAGTGCCAAGCAGAATTTCGCCTACTTCCAATCGCAATTTTGCCTGATAGGGCATTCTCACGTGCCACTGGTGTTTGAGTATAACGAAACAGGTGCTTGTCTCTTTGGTGAGTTTCCCACTGACAGCGTGCTTACACTGGCTGAGAACCGCTTGATTATTAATCCTGGTGGTATCGGGCAACCCCGAGACGGTGACCCCCGAGTCAGCTACGCTATCTATGATAATGAAGCTAGGTCTATCACCCACTACCGTATTCCTTATGATATTGGTGCCACTCAGTCCAGAATGACGGAACACGGTTTGCCAAGACGATTGGTGGCACGCCTGAGCTATGGCGCATAACGCCATCTCATGTCCGCTTAGCTGCCTCTATATTTAAGGTGGTGAATCCCCTTCTAGTTAGTTTCTCACCAGTTACCAGCAATTAGTAAACCAAGACCAGCCTAGGTATATAAGTTCCTCTTTAGCACCCTACTCCCTTCCAAAAATCTTCCCAGCCATATCAGGCAAGACTTCACCTTGGGTAGCACTCAAATTGTACTACCTTATGTACCCAAGTATCAATATGTGTACCAGAAGGCAACTTAAATATCCCTCAGTAAATATCTTGCAAAGTTTGTTCACTGGATGAAAGTTGATGGTAATAAAGAGAATAGGCTTACTAAACAACCCATGGCTATTTTGTCTACACGGAATAAATGGTCAGCTGGTAGACTAAGTTTCGCTCCAGCTGGCAAGACAAACTGTAATCTTAGAGTTCAAAGGTTATAGCCACCTCCCTATCCGACACCGCCTCTCCTGACACTACCTTAATAGGCACACTAAAGAGATACAGCAACTTATCATCTGTCCCGTGTATCCTCACCTTACAGTCTTCAGTTAACGATAGCATTCGTGCTCTGGAGTCTGACCACTCACCAATAAGCTCCCCACCCAGAGATAGGCTAATACCAGGCGTACCATCCCGTATTACCGTTGCCCTGACCGTCAAGATAGTCTGAGTAGACTTATGGCTTTGTTTAGAACCTGGCTCAGCCACCACCATACCCTCAACAAGTAAGTGTTAATCCGGTTTCCACTTTAGCATATAGCTGAGGGTGTGTCTAGAAACTGTTTATCAACCTCATCCCCTATGTCTCCCTCTCTATGATATGGGTATATATTCCTAATCATAGGGGGAGATTACTTTTGAAAGGGGCTTTGCCCCTTCAATCTACCCTTAATAAACCACCTCTAACTATAATCACGGTTAAGCTTTATCTCTCTCAATTTGCCTCAGCCTGGCATCCCCAATGCCAAAGTGGTGGGCTATCTCATGTCGTACTACTCTTTGTATCTCAGCGGTAATCTCGGTATCATGGCTACATTTAGCCTCAATCGGCTTCTGGAATATAGTTATTTTATCCGGTGGCACCAGCCCATAGTGCCTGCCCCGCTTGGTTAGTGGCACACCTTCATAAAGACCCAGTAGAGTTTGCCCCCGCTTCAGTCTCGTCTTAGCCAGTTGATATTGAGTGGGCCACTCCTCCACCACAACATCAATATTTTCCAGCTTAGTGCGAAACTCATCAGGTAAACTATCAACTGCCCTTGTCACCAGCCACCTAAATTCTTCTCTATCCATAACTTATCAAGAAGGTTAAACAAGAGGAGCTGGCTACGCCAGCCCCTTCTATTTTACCCGGGACTAAAAGCTCCTATTGCAGTTCAAACGCAGTAGAACCACTTCCATCGAGCTAGTTAGTGTGATTATTCTACTCCAATGAAAGACATCTTACAATTTCTCCACTCGGTAATGAGATTGAGAGGATAGACTAAAATCAGCTTTCCCTGGCCTTCCGAATAAACCAAATGACCCAGAGTACCAATGCATAGGCACTAATAAAAGCCGTAAGGAGTAGGCTGGCTATTATTACGCTAAAGGGTGAGG
Organism: Dehalococcoidia bacterium; assembly: GCA_011192075.1. Taxonomy (GTDB): domain Bacteria; phylum Chloroflexota; class Dehalococcoidia; order Dehalococcoidales; family S120; genus S120. Next base: position 8,155 of record DUER01000015.1, read on the forward strand.
CAACCTCAGGCGAGGGAACATAGGGAACAGAGGGAACAAAGCGGACAAAGTGGATGATAGTATCAATAAGAGCAACGGTAACTATTACCGTAACCCATATTCTAACAGGCAAGCTTTTCAGCTTTTTCAGGCTGGGCTTAATAGTGAGGTAGAGGATAAGAGCATAGATGCCAAGAGTTACGAGAAGAATCGCAAGTACTACGAACAAATAGCCTGCTGAAGGAGCATGAATGACCTCCCATACCAAACGGACGACCACAGCAGCAAGAGCGAGCGTAACACTCACTATCAGCCATATCCAGAGAGGCAAGTAATTCATATCAAGTTCCAGTTAACAAATCAATCGCATCTGCTTCGCCCGGCAAGAGCATGGCCAGCTTCCGCTCACGCAGTGGAGGAAATAAGCCAGCATCCCAGGTCTAGAGCGAATATATCCCCACTTCGCAATTTCATCTATGAGCCTAAGTGGTTCATTCGTCCTCAGGTCATTATAGCCTGCCTCCTCACTTGATTCACTGTAACAGTGCTTACCACTTAGATTGCACTTAGTAATGATACTATATAACATGAGGAGGGATTGGGACGCCGGATTAATATTTTCCTTTAGCAAAATGACCCCTGTGTAAGCCAATTTCAGGTATTATCTAGCTGCGATAGGTCAAATTTCATTCCATCCCGGGCGGCAATCACCTTGACCTCGGTCTCCTGAGATAGCCTCTGAGCTACCTCCCACGGTTTTGCCCGCCACATAGTCATACCAAAATGGGTCAAAATGGCTACCTTAGGCTTTAGCTCGGTTATAATATGCTCAGCATCAGGCACCGATAGGTGGTCAAGAGGAGACCCTGTCTCTATTGGTTCCAGTCTTAACACATTAATAATTAACAGCTCACCACCATAGCTCTTACACAAGCCATCAAAATAGCGGGTATCAGTAATATAGGAGAAGGTATGCTTATTGGTTCTAAAAATCATACCGTATGTTTCCACTCCGTGTATGTGCCGAATCGGAGTGGCAAATGAGACATTACCTATAGGGTAGGATTGACCTTCCCTCAATACCTCAATACCCTCAAGATAGTCTTTCAGGTATGAGAAAATGACCGGCTCAGTCTCCAGAGCGTCAGCCGGTGCAAACAGCCAACCATGCCGATTAAATCCACCTTGAGTCATTGCCTCAACCATAATATTGATATCTGCCGAGTGGTCTAGATGACGGTGTGACAGGATGATAGCACTGAGCTTATCAGCTCTAAACTTCCGCTTGGTGGACTGAACTATACAGCCGGGACCAGGGTCAAGGAGTATCTCAGTGCCATCGAGGCTCAGCCACAAGCCGCCCGAGGTTAGAAATTGGCTAATCACCATAAATCTGGCGCCACCCGTTCCCAAAAAGGTTATGGTGTCTGACGGTGGGCTCTTACCTTCCATGGCTAACGAATTATAGAGTATACCAATATTCTTTTGCAATTACCGTCCTAAAGGGAATCTTTCATCAAAAGCCTTTTGACACCTCTGGGATAACCGACTAAAATAGCATCAAGCAACCAATAAAGGGAGAATGAAATGGAGCAAATTTGGGCACCGTGGCGCATAAAGTATATCGAGATGGAAAAACCAGAAGGATGCATTTTATGTGAAAAACCTATACAAAATAATGATGCTCTAAACTATATCCTGTATCGAGGAGGCAAGAACTTCGTTATCATGAATAGCTATCCCTATAATCCGGGGCACTTGATGATAGCCCCCTACAGGCACATAGCAAAACTAGATGAGCTAACTAATGAAGAGCTTCACGAGCACTTTGAAATAGTTAGCCGGAGCATCAAGATTCTGAGGCAGGTATTTAACTCCGGCGGCTTTAACCTGGGGGCAAATATGGGAAAGGTAGCTGGTGCCGGCATAGAAGACCATTTTCATACCCACATCGTGCCTCGGTGGCAAGGAGATACCAACTTTATGCCGGTAATATCTGATGTCAGAGTAGTTCCCGAAGCTCTGATTGAAACCTATGAAAAGCTAAAAGGTAAATTCTGAGTTAAGATCACCTTTACCTGCTGGTTACGGAAAGAAGGTGTAGACACCATGACCATCAAAGACTTAGGTAGGTGGGAGAGCTTAGAGATAATACAGAGATATACGATGTCAGCTGGCATTCCAGATAGCTTCAACTTTGATGAAGCGTATCTATCTTGATACCATCAGCTTTTTTCTTCTTGCTTTTAACCTTAAATAACCAATTCCTTAATATGAGCGGCGGTATAATTGTTGTCAGGAGGCTCATCAGGACCAGGGCTGCATACGTATCTTGCATTATTAGATTTTGATTTAGCCCTATTAAGGCTATAATCATGGCCACTTCCCCCCTGGGTATCATTCCAACGCCAATAATAAGCGAATCTCTAGTATTTATGCCTTGTAGTTTTGCGGGGACTCCACAACCTATAAACTTGGTAAAAAGCGCCACAATTGTCAAAATTAATATAAACCAGACCAGGTCTAATGTAACCTCGTGGAAATCCAGTAGTACGCCCAACGAGATGAAGAAAATAGAGGCGAAGATGATTTGAAGATGCTCTGCCCCCTTCCTAAAACTTACGTCATGCTTTAACTTTACACGTGTAAGGGCAACACCGGCTAAGAATGAACCGATTATAGCTGATAGACCAGCGAGCTCTGCCACTAAGCTATAAAGAAAAGCAACCATGATAGCAAAAATAAAGATAGATTCAGGATATTTACCACAAAATCTGGTGTTATCTAACCTAATCATTATTCTACTTATGACCTTACTTCCGAGGATGACACCGATAACCAGAAAAGCTATTGCTTTTAAAATCGTGACCAGTATTAAAGGTGGTGATAGTGCTCCCGATACAATTTCCGCTGAGATGGTAAGTGCCAGAAGACTGAGAACATCGTCTATTATCGCGGCGCCAATTATTGCCTTTGCCGCTTCAGTCTGTAATTTACCCATCTCTTTCAGTACGTTTGCCGTGATGGCAATGCTTGTCGCCGTTAGGGCGGTTCCGATAAAAACGGAGGCTGTCGTGTCATAGCCAAACATTTTTGCTAAATAAAAACCTGCAATCCATGGAACAATTATTCCAGCGAGGGCTATTAAGAAGTACTTGACATTAGCTATATCTTTAATGTTGAAATGTAGACCTATAGTAAAGAGCAGAACGACAGCACCTAAATGCCCTAAACTTGATACGAAGTCAGTATGTTCGACCCACCCCAGTAAACTAGGTCCTACGACTATACCTGCCAATATTATCCCCACAACGGCAGATTGATTTATCCTATATGCAATCAGATAGCCTGCTAAAGCTACGAACAATAACAGACTCATCTGAAATTCTATAGACGCCAATATACCTTGTTCGGACATCAATAATGTCTCCTTATTATTCCTAAATAACTAAATACTCAAGGTATCGGATTTATTGTTTTGAGTCAAGTCCTTCTTCTCCGATGTTGGCAGGTGGGAGAGCTTAGAGATGATGCAGAGATATACGAGGTCGGTTAGCTTTAACTTTTGCAAAGCACCTCTGTCCCGAGACTAGAAGTTAAGAGTGTCTTACTCTTGCACGCTCTTTATAAGTATATAGAGCCCTTTCTTTTTAATAGCCCCCCCCTAATTACTAAAACCCACAGTAGGAAGGCTGAATATCGATTCTGTGCGTTCTCAGGGCTATTGTACACGGAATCTCAGTCCAAAAAGTGGACAGCGCACATCGCTACTCTCCCATGTAAAAATAGAATACGATTTGATTTATGTTTCATTATTAGCGCCATGGCTCTGTATAGTATCTGACAAATAATCGTTTCCACCAAGGTTGTTGTTTGGCCACGGTTAAAAGCCTCATTTGGTTCTCTAGGTTTCTGATACGTTCTGTGGCGGCACCAAGCTGAGCAGCTAAAGTCAAGTTCTTCTCGTGAAGCTCCCTAATAATAATGTCCATACCCTGGACAGAGGTATGTATAGGGGATTGGCTAGGGGTATTGTCTACAGGTTTCGGTTTAGGAAAGTATACCGGCAATTCCAATATTCGGTATTCTTCACCGAAAGGTCCTGGAACTAGTTCGGCGTTAATTTTGCCTGATTTAATAAAGCGCCTGACCGTTCTTGACGATACTCCCAGTGACCGCGCTGCCTGTGCTATAGTCAAACCTTGCCTTGACATATGTATTGACAAGTGTATAGACAAATCGGGTAATTGTCAAGGGGTTGAAGGGCAGTCATAATTCCTAGCATACCGGAGGAAGCCTTTTAGTTTATCTCGATAGCAATTAATGGTGCCCCAAGACTTGCCTTCTACTTTGCAGTTTAATAGAAATCCATCAATAGCTTGTTTAATAGTAGTAGACATTGAACCTCTCCTTCTTCTCTTCGAGTTTGCGAGACGATAACAGAGAACTAGGAGAAGGTCAATAGCTTTGTGGCGACTATTTCAGGTGCAAAACGACTGAAAATGAGCCCTCTTGCTTAGTTGAGGTATAATATTGCGGTATAAGGGAACGATGGAGATATAAATGGAGAACGGCCAAATATTTCGTGACAAATACTTTGAGAGACGCGAAAGATTAGTAAGGGGACTTATAGGCACACAACTTGATCAGATGAAAAAAGATTTCGAGCAACTTGATTCACCTGTTATGGTTCGTCTAATGAACGCTCAATTAAACAAGCCTTTGACTATAGACGAGTTATTATCTTTTGAACCAAGCCGGAGGCAAGGAATATTATCTGCCGTTCTTTATAATGATGCCTTATGGCGATTGGAAGCAGCACGTATCATGCTTTGTATTGGCATGCTAAATGTTTGTTATTCTAACTTAAGATCATGCCTTGATGATTTCGTTGGTGCACATATTATCGAAAATCTTGATGAAGAGGCTGTAAATTTTCTTAAAACAGGACAAATTAATCCAACAAAGCTCGAACATTTTATTCCCCAAGAATATAACCAACATATTAAAGAAATTAAAGATGCGATGGGGAAATGGGGAGTTCATTGCAGTCTTGATAGTGCTCAATTAGGTATAGCATTTGGCCCGAGCACTTTTGATAAATTGGTCTCAAAGACAGCAATTCCAAAGAAAGAAGCTCTCCATAAAGATTTTAGAAGAGGTGCACAAGTATGTCTCAAGGCAATGGGCGATGTCTTCTTAATGTTTATGTTCCTAATAAGTAAGGGGACAAAATATCGAAGCTAAATAAAGAACATTAACATATCCAGTGTCCTCTTAAACAAATAAAACTGGCAGCGGAGGGATTTGAACCCTTAGCCTATAATTGTTTCCTACATTTCCTGCTTTGACAAAAATAGTTCACAAATTCATAATTAGAGAAGAAGATGAAGTTACGAATTATAGCCTTATTTATAATTATCGTCCTGGCACTCCCTATGCTATCTTGCTTTGTGACCTCACGTGATACTCACGTAGAAATTTCCTGTGATGATTTCATTGAAAATCCAACGAGTATTCGGAATGATTTCAAAATCGAAATTGGGGACAAGTTGTATGTAGGACTCTGCTCAAATCCAACAACAGGATTTGAATGGTCATACGAAATGAGTGGAGATATAGCCGTTATGGAAGAAGATCACGACTTCGAGGAACCTGAAGATGAGAATATTGTGGGGGGTGCTGGAAAAGAGGTTTGGACTTTTGAAGGAGTTGACGAGGGTACTACTGAAATCTTCATGGAGTACAACCAATCATGGGACGGTGGGATAAAACAAGAATGGACATACAGGATAACGATAACAGTTGAATGAAGCTAGATATAGAAGAAATAACACAAAAATGGCAGCGGAGGGATTTGAACTAAACTATAGTTAACTATGAATAATGGTATTATTAATTATACGAATAATAAATTAATAATACGGAGTGAAATAATGAACATTGGTGATAAAGTCAAAATATTATCTGGTGACTTTGAAGGTCGATCCGGGAAAATAAAGGCTCGGCATTTCAATGTATTACCAAGAGAAATGAAAAAGATAATAACCGGGGTGGTATTAACTGGGAAAGATAACGAAACACTTTACAGTGTCCGGTTTGATGGACAGAAAGACAATGTTTATTTCCCAGAGAATTGCCTTGAATTGATTTCCGATCGATAATGAAATGATTTTAAAGTAAGTGGCAGCGGACAGATTTGAACTGTCGACCAAAGGCTTATGAGTCCTCTGCTCTACCACTGAGCTACGCTGCCCATTAAATATATATCATAGACTAAATCAGGCTGTCAATTTTCCCCTTTAGCTCTCTGGATACTGGCAAAACCACTCTCTTTTTCAATCACCTTCCCTTCGTATTGTGTGAATCCCGGTAGCTTTGAAGGAGGCATAAATGCTCCCTCCCTTTTCCAAGTTTAACTCCTCCGCTGATTTTTTGGTGACCAAGACGACTAGCTGAAAGCCGCAATTCACTACAATACGGTTGAGCGAACCAAATGTTACTACTCGGATTATTTCCCCAATAAATGAGTTTCTAGCACTACTTGTCGGTTTTGTTAAATCTAACATTATAGCTTCAGGTCTGATACAGACACTTACCTTATCGCCAGCAGCATAATTGGAAACTGCCTCTATAATATTGCCACCAACATCTATGGTAGCCACTCCTTCCTCA
>DUER01000150.1 GCA_011192075.1 Dehalococcoidia bacterium
AGGGCTGATAATTGTCCAGAGCAGTAATTTGTCCTTTGGAAATCCTAGCGAGTTCTAAAGTCTGCATACCTGAGCCACAACCCACATCCAGGATATTCAGTTGCGACGGCAAATTTGGCAAGAGCTTATATGCCTTTCGGGTACATTTGTTGCTGCCGGGACCCTGCCGGGGCATATCGCTGAAAAGCTCATACATAAACTCAGAAACCATGATCTATAACCCCTAATGTTTCAATATAATTATCTTACCTTATCTCTGTTATTTTGACTATCTTTAATACTTATTTTGCTATGACTGCTTCGCTGTCGAGATGGAACGGATTTAGCGTGATGTAGGTCAGATTTATAATTATCATGGTTCTGCTTCGAAGAGTGGGCAGTTAATTAAGGTACAAAAGTACAGATGCAGCAGTAAAGATGTAGATAGCTCGTTGATTCTACGCAAGAGCTATGTAAGAGTCTAAGCACTATTCAATTTACTTAAATAATTGCACCACTGGTGGTTTGGTGAGTGCTCATCTTTCCTCTACAGTTATTCGTATTATAGTATCACCATTCTTAATTGCTTTAAGAACATCCATTCCGTCTACCAGCTGACCAAATACCGAGTGGTGACCATTAAGGTGGTGTTGTGGAGTATAAGTAATGAAAAACTGGGAGCCGTTCGTATTGGGGCCAGAATTAGCCATTGATAGCGCCCCAGCGATGTGGGTATGCTCGGTAAATTCATCAGCAAATTTGTAACCAGAGCCACCAGTTCCGGTTCCGGTAGGGTCTCCTCCCTGAGCCATAAAGTCGGGGATAACACGGTGGAATGTAGTGTCATCATAGAATCCCTCACGTGCGAGAAATACGAAATTGTTGACCGTCACTGGAACATTACGAGCGAATAACTCTAGTACTAAGTTTCCCTTCCCTGTTTCAATGGTAGCAGTATATTGCTTGCTGGTATCAATTGTAATCAGTGGTGGTGTTGAGTAACTCATAGGTTTTGGCGTTGGTGCTGGCTCTGATGGGGCAGTAGTACACTATGTTAAAAGAAGTGTTACTAGTAGGATAGCGCCAGCTATTCGGGATAAACTACTGTTTACCACGAATCTTCCTTCTCCTTTCTTATAATCTTATCGCATTGTAACATGTAATCTAGCATCTGAAAAGCGAGTTGAGGGTATGAGGGGAAAACACGTCTAGCCGTAGCCGTTCCCATAACCATGAATGTAGCCTGACAGTCCAATAGCAGGTAAACAGGAAGAACTAAGTACTATTTAATCTACTGATATAACTGTGCCACTGGTAGTTTGGTAAGTGTTCGGGTGCCTCTGGCAATTCGAGCACATTCAGTACTTCATCTATAAAGCTAAGGAAGTCTTCCTCATCCTTCTCTACCTCAACCCCAACCCAGACGATCTCAGCTCCATAATTAAGCCGGTCAATGCTCTGTTGGTTAATATATTTGTCAGGATAGAAATACAATAGCCCTAATTTTGTAACTGATGACAAGGCTAATTTGCCCAATGCGGAATGCTCCAAGGTATAAGTATAGGCATGTAGCTGGCGACTATACATCTGAGCAGAGTCTTTACCTGGGTCACTGGTCTCAAAATCTATTACGCCATATGTGCCATCCTCAAAGCTAACTACTATATCAAACCTACCACTGATAAAGCACGTGGAATTGTGATTTGGTAACTGGATTACCTGCGACCTAACCTGTTTTTCACCGTAGCTAACAATTCCTTAAGGAAGGTCAATATGCAGCTCGCTAGTGTGTTTGACATCGTAGTGGTTCTTTAAGAGGCCAGCGATTTTACTGAAGATTGAGGGTAATGGCGTTGATGGTTGGGCGATGTTATTAACCACCTTCTGATAGAAACACTGTTTGCACACATCTTATAGAAAAGTAAGGTCTGACGGGCTTAGTTTATAGTTCATTTCTTAAAGTATCCCCTCGGTAGTAAATCCCTTGTTCCCTCTGATAAGCACCAGTGAGATGCAACTACCTTTACTCAGTTTGGATAGAGCTCTTCTTGGCAGAGAATAAAGCATCTATAGAGAGGAACTCACCTCTATGTAATACCAGCTGAAGCACCAGAGCTAAAAGCACAAAATCAATAACCAGACTGTGCACTGCAAGCAAAGGCACCGCTGGACCAAAGCAAGGGCAGATATTGATGTCTAGTCCTCGGGCGAAGGCAGCGATTTTAGCAATCGCGAAACTCAGAACTAGTAAGCCACTTAGTGAGGCACTAACTCTGAGTAACACCCCCAATACTAAGAGAGTCCCCAAGAGGATTTCCAGAGGGGGTAAAGCGTAACCATAGACTGTGGCCAAGCTACTAGACAAGATATGGTACTGGTATATCTCCCATATTAAAAGGTCAATGTGAGGTAGCTTGACTATGCCGGTGAATATTAAAACACCACCCACAGCCACCCGGCTGAGTAGCGTAAAATAGGGGTGCAGTAGGAGACGTCCTATATGTTTGTCACTATCAGTAATGGTGTCCATCCGTGTGTTGTCAGCTCTATCAGCGCAACTTGCTAATGGATACTCTAAGCAACTGAGTTGAATTTGTCAATCACCTAAAATTGAGATAAAACCCTGTCCGTGCGGAATGTAGTTGGGGGTCTGGGGAGAGGGGGATTAAGGTAACATTTAGCCAGAATGTGACAGAACGGACTTCGGTTCCTCTAGGTCGCGTACTGTTTGACCTTTCTTAGTGTGTACATCACCACAGCAATTAGAACCAGGTCCAGCCCAACGAGGATGAAAACATTGGTTGCGATGTCAGGCCAGCTACCACCGCGCTGACTTATTTGGACAATTGGTTGGATGATGTAGTAGGTCGGGAAGAACCTCCCAATCCATTGCGGAATTTGGGGGAACATGTAGATAATAACCGGGCCAAACAGCAGAATTCCTCCGGTCTTCCAAACAGCGAAAAGTGTGGTGATATCCTTTAATAAAGCCCCGCATATCAAACCGGTTTCGCTGGCCATTATTGCCCCAAGTGCCAGTAATAGAATCAGCAGTAGAGGTTGGGCACCGAAAGCCTGGTTCAAAATCAGGATGAGTATACCCACAAACAGACTGAGAATGAAGCCAAGGAGTCCCTTGGCCATAAAAACGTCTCCAATACTGGTCGGGGTTATGATCAGTGCCTCAAGCGTCCTCTTCTCTTTCTCATTAATTATGGAAGTTGCCGGCAGAAAGAGACCGCCGAAAAATACCGCCATGAGCACGATGAACGGAAGCAAACGGTCGTTCCAGGGGATACTTACCTCGTCACCCAGGGTAATGGATTCAATCTCGACAGGAACCTCCTGACCGGCAAGCTCTCTTACTAGGGTGGCTATGGTCGCTCCCAGGATGGTACGGTCCTTGGCCAGACTCTCGCCCCATACGTAGGCCGTAAGCTCTGTTGCCTCTCCCTGCATAACGGAACTGTCGAAATCAGCCGGAATTACTATGCCAGCATCCACGGCACCACTATCAACCGCCTGTTTTATCTCAGACACTGTGTCATACTCTTTAGTGATTACCGAGGTCAGTTGTTCGGTCATGGCTACCAGCTGAGAGCTGCCTTCATCGGCAATGCCCAGCTTGGGCTTTTCGGTGAACATGGTGCCGAAGATTAGTGAGACTACGAGTGAGAGGATAATCGGAACAACGATGACCCAGATAAAGAAAAAGCTTTTGGGACCATGCCACAAGTCCTTACCCAGCAGAATAGCTATGCGTTTGAGGTTCACTGTAATTTCCTCCTCAGTGCCATGATACCAATCCAGAGCAGAGCAAGGTCAAATCCTAGAAGAATCAGCAGGTTTTGCCATATATCACCCCAGCCGGCGCCAAAATTCGCCGCCTGATGTACCGTATCAACCAGATAATAGGAGGGGATGGCCTTAACCCAGCCGGTAACGGCACCTGGGAACATGACACCGAATGTGGGAATGAACAGGATGATGAAAATGACAATACCCCAGACCAGCACCGACATGAAGTCTTTACCCAGGGAGGCAATGATAAAGCCAGTTCCGGTGACTAACACAGCCCCCATTAGCAGTGTAATTAGTATTATCAGCGGCTGCTGGCTCATGCCACCGACGATAGCCATGAATAGTGTTGCCTGGGTAAAGGCCAGGATTATGCCCGTAATGCCTTTGGCAACAAACAGGTCCTTGACCGTCATGGGTGTGACCAGAAGTGCCTGGACAGTACGCCGCTCAGCTTCCTCACTAATCAGGTTGGCCAGGCCCAGGGTTTCAAATATGAGGAGAGCGACAGCCAAGAGGGGACGCAGGCGGTCTCGCGGTGGTATCTGCATGCCCATCATGTCCGGGCCCAGAATATCCTCAGATATCTTGACGGACAGTGGTTGTCCGGTCTGCCGGTAGGCCAGTTCTCTGATAATAACCTCAACGGCATCTTTAATTTCTTCGGGCACATCCGAAGCAAAATATACACTGACCTTTGGTTTTTGCCCGGACATTAAGCTTTCCATTATATCAGCCGGGAGCGCAATCCCGGCTACGTATTGTCCCTCGGTCACCCCCTCTTTAAGTAGCTCCTCAGATTCAACCACCTTGATTTCCAGGCCTTCTTCTTGTATCTGCTCGAACATCGTGGGCACCACTGGAGCGTAAAGTCCTATCTCCAGACTTTCATTGACTGACGGCGACATTACAAAATAGATGACGATATAGAAGATAAGACCAAGGATGGTTATAATGGCAAAAAACCGGTTCCTGAAGAAAAGGGAGAGATCCTTAGCAACAAGGGCACCGGTAATGCGTAAGTTCATCCTTGCAGTCCCCGGCCGGTAATACTGATGAAGATGTCTTCGAGGGTAGCCTCCTCACTGTGGATAGTTACTACTTTCTCCTGAGAAAAGAGTTCGTGTATTGCATTAGGTGTCTCCGGAGTGTCCAGAATGACTTCGCGGTCCTCTAGTTCACCACTCCCGGTCGAAACTTTAGCCTTGAGCGCTCGTTTGCCATATTGCTGTTTGAGGTTGTGTGGTGTATCGAAAGTGACTATCTTACCTTGATCCATGAAGGCTACCCGGTCGGAAAGCTTATCTGCCTCCATCATATCGTGGGTGGTGAGAAAGATTGTAGCTCCTCGCTCACGTTCCTCGAGGATGATATTCCGGATAGCTTCTGAAGAGGTCGGGTCAAGTCCCGCAGTGGGCTCATCAAGGAATAAGACGCGGGCACGATTCACCATCGACCGTGCTACCATGAGGCGCTGCTTCATGCCTTTTGAATAGGTCTCAACTCGCTTTTTCTCACGCCCGGCCAGACCGACCCGTTTCAACAGGGCATAGCCATCGAATGGTTGAATATCAAATAGACGTGCGAATAATCTCAGGTTTTCTATGGCACTCATCTGCTCATAAAGATTTGTCTCCTCAAAGCAAACTCCCATCTCCGCCTGCACCTTCTCAACGTCTTGGGCAACATCCATGCCGAGCAGTGTAGCCTTTCCAGCTTTGGGTTTAAGCTGTCCTGTTAGCATCTTAACGGTAGTTGTCTTGCCGGCGCCGTTGGGGCCGAGAAAGCCTAGAATTTCACCTTCAGCCACGTTAAAACTGATGTGGTCTACGGCAACCAGTTTACCATACCAGTAGGTCAGCTCTTCAGCAACAATCGCTTCGCCAGCCATATCATCTCCTTTCACGCTATATGTCAGACCCAGCTTACTGGAAATCTTATCATAAGCACCGATGACCTACAACGATGTGTGAGACTATGTCCGCCCTTTTGATGGGCACGAAACAGAACGTCATAAAGTTACACCCTTGTGTTGATTGTTGGAGTTACCGCATTAAGCTGATCCGATTAATAATTACGATAGTGGTATAATTAGGTAGCCAACAATCTGTGGACTTTACTTGTATGGAGTGATTGACAGATGAGCCCGAGCAGAGAAGAGATCGATCTTCATCGTCTGACTGTGGATGAGGCTCTCACCAAGCTAGATGATTTTCTACACGCAGCATTTCAGGCGGGGTTATACCAGGTATGGGTCATTCACGGCAAGGGTTCAGGCATATTGCGTCGGGAAGTTGGACGTTATTTATCAGGTCATCCTTTGGTAAGGTTTCATGGACCAGCTGACCGCCATCACGGCGGTATAGGAGCCACTCAAGTTGAACTCAGCGAATGGTAGATGATTATGGCCAAACGGGACTGTAAACCTCGACAGCCTTGTATTTGCCACCCCCAAGTTTACTCGGTCTCCATAATAAACTAATCTTTTACAGCACTATCACCGTAATTATGATTGTATACTAAGCCAGAAAGCGTTACTACTTAAGATCCGAACCGGTTAATGATAGATAGAGGGTCAGTCTAGCTGTGACAGCCCAATTGTTTCATCACCAACAGACGTATAGGTGGCTTTACCGCTTGTCCTGCTCAAGGTAGTAATTGAAGCCTGTCAGCCACTCCGGTTTCCCTAGGGGACAATTCAGCACAAACTCTATAAACTTCGCCAGAGTGGAGAGGCTAGTCTGGCTCAACACGTGTTCCATCTGGCAGGCATCTTCTTCAGCTACCGCTGGCTCAACATTTAATATATCAACCAAAAAATGGTGTAGTGTCTCATGGCGCCAGCATACATCCCGGGCTAGCTTCTCACCCTCAGGAGTGAGTTCTACACTTCCATACCTCTTATGTGTCACCAGTCACGACTAAGTAAACCTCGTCAGGGCAGAGGTAACACTGGGATTCTTCACTCTCAGGGCACTGTTGATTTCGGTTACCTTGACTGGCTTGCTCCCCTCACTGAGCAAAGCTATTGCTTCAAGATAGTCTTCCATACTAACTGTCTGTCGGGTCGCTATATTTCCTCGCCTTATTAATTGCGTAGCAGTCAATTTGTTAGACTCTTCTAACAAATTATTATAAGTATATTATACGTTGGTATTAAGCCCGTGTACTTGTCCAGTGCCTTAATGATGCATCACTCCTTTCCTAGAATTTCCTTCTACTGCCGCAAGAATTTAGGGGGTGTAATTAGTGCAGCTGTTATACAATCCGCTCATACTTTATGTGTTGTCCATCTATCTGAACGAGACCAGAGTTTTTGGCTCAAGCTACTTGTCTTCTAGAAGAGTAATGGGTATAATAAACGCTATATAAAAGGAGGGTTTAGAATGCCATTGTATGCCTTTTTTCATGGAAAGCTTGTCCTCTTATCTGAAGCTAAGATAGGGGTTATGACTCATTCCCTTCACTACGGTACTGCCGTTTTTGAGGGCATCAGGGGTAACTGGAATAGCGAGCAACGGCAGCTTTACCTCTTTCGTCTTAAAGAGCACTATCATCGAATGCATGAGGGTTGCCAGGTATTAAAGATTGACCTACCCTACAATATTGATGAACTATGTCAGATAACGGTAGAACTGGTGGAGAAGTGTGGCTTTCAAGAAGATTCGTATATTAGACCTCTTGCCTATAAGAGCACTGAGGCTGTGGGTGTTCGTCTCCATGACTTGGAGTGTGATTTCTTGGTCTTTGCTTTCCCCTGGGGGCCATATTTGGATATGGATAAAGCGAAGTGTTGCGTCTCTTCATGGCGGTGTCCCCAGGAAGTACCACGAGCCAAGCTTGCTGGACTTTATATCAATAATGCTCTGGCTAAAACAGAGGCTACCGAGAATGGCTTTGATGAGGCAATTATGCTTACCTCGGAGGGTTATGTTGCTGAAGGGAGTGGCGAGAATATCTTCCTTGTTATAGATGGCAAGCTGATAACGCCAGCCAGCTATAATGATATTCTGATGGGTATTACCCGCGATACTGTAATAAAACTGGCTGAAAATGAGCTGGGTATCGAAACGATGGAAAGACCTGTTTACCGTAATGAGCTTTACACTGCTGACGAGTGTTTTTTAACCGGCACTGCTGCCAATATAACCCCGGTAGCTGAGATAGACCGCCGTAAGATAGGTACCGGTGAAATTGGTGAGATAACAAGGAAGCTACAAGAAATCTATTCTGATGTCATTCGGGGTAACAAACCAAAATACCGTGATTGGTGCACACCAGTCTATAAAAAGTCAGGTATCTGAGGTTCAAGTGATAATCAATGAGGTTGTAACCGGGATTATAGTTATAGTTATTGGCTACCTACTGGGTTCCATTCCCTCAGCTTATATTGCTACACGTTTGGCGAGGGGTAAAGACGTCCGTCAGCTGGGGGGAGGCAATGTTGGTGGCTTAAATGTCTACCGAGAGGTTGGGGCTTGGCCTGCCTTGGTGGTGGCTATCGTTGACTTTGGCAAAGGGACAGCGGCAGTAGCGATAGCTCATTGGTTATTAGATTTGTCCCCGACCTTTGTGATGCTGGCTGGGCTGGCGGCAGTGATAGGGCATAATTGGATGGTCTGGCTAAGATTCAGCGGGGGAAAGGGTATGGGGGTTACTATAGGTGCCTTAGCCGTTACCATGCCTCTCTACGGGTATTGGCAGGGGTTATTAATCTTACTAGGCATAATTATTATACCCTTCATAATCACCCGTAATGTTGCCCTGTCCATGGGTACCAGTCTCCTTTTTCTACCCCTCATTATTTGGCTGAGCACGAAATCAGGAACAGCCACTATCATGGTCATTATTCTGGGACTCGTGATAGCAATAAGATTCTTCCCCACCGCCAGAGCCGTTTGGGCTAAAGCCGAGGCTAAAAAAGACTTTATCTTTGATCGGTGGCAGAGGGATAGAAGATAGACTATTTTTTAGGTGAACTTGCCTGCAACGACCTTAATAAGCAAATGACCCGGCAGCTTTCCTCCAGTACAGTAGTGTAGTTGTGGGCTTCCTCAAGTAGTTGGCCAATAGCAAAGCTACCATGACCATGCACCATAACAATCCGGTATTGCTTTAACGCCTGAGCGATTAGATCAGCCAGTCCCCCCGGTGTTGACTCCATGTGCCAACCCAGGACGGGAACCTGGCTTACTATAGAAAGACCTTCAGTATCACTGGGTATAATCTCAGTTTCAGTTAGTGACAGGGCAACGGTATGAGGTGGATGGGCATGAACAATAGCTTGGGCTGAGGTCTGCTGGTAGAGGGCACGGTGAACGGTTAACTCTTCTGAGGCTAGTGGTGTTGCCCGGTCATTTTTGTTTAATCCGGTCTCTATCAGGTCATTTTCCTCTAGACAACCAAGTCTGCTGCCGCGGCGGGTGATGATTATGCGCTCTCCCAATCTAATACTCAAGTTTCCGGTATTGGAAGAGACAAGCCCCCGACTAAAAAGGTCATGCCCTACGCTTTGAAACTGAGTTAAAATCATTGCTTCCTCTTCATAGCAACCCTACCTAAGCAATAACTAATTTACACTTATTAATGACAAAAATAAAATCAGGCTGCTTCCTGCTCAACTTCAGCCGAAGATAAGGCTTTATTTAACTTCTTCATCAGTCGTGATTTGCGTCGGGCGGCATTATTGGGATGAATAATCCCTTTCTCAGCTGCTTTATCTAAGGAACTGATGGCAGCTACTACTGCTTGTCGAGCCGGCTCAAGCTCACCTGAGGAGATAAGTCTTTGCGCCTTGGTTGTATTGGTCTTACATAGGCTACGTGTAGACTTATTTCTTAGTCGCCTTTTTCCAGCTACCCGCGCCTGTTTTTGAGCTGATTTGCTACCAGGCAAAATATACCTCCTTATAGTATTTATTTGCAGTCCCTCATATATCTCCTTCCCTATAAAAGGAAGGAGATTGGTTCTTTTAGAGGGGCGAAGCCCCTCTAAAAGACTCCCGTCATACAGTCTGAATCAGCCCGAGGGGCTACTCTTAATGGTTGCTTCGTCACCCAATCGGGTAATACTTATCACCCCACGAGCCCCCTCAATTCTAGCTAGGAGTCGGCTTAACTGAGACAGACCCCTCGTATTTAAAGTAAGGAATGTCGATGTAGTACCGTCATCATGGTTAGCAAAGCTTATGGTAGCAATATTAACCTTTTCCTCGGCTACGATAGTGGTAATATCTCGTATCAGCCCGACTCTATCCCAGGCTTGAACCTCAATGCTAACCGGATATACCGAATCAGTCTGTTCCCACTCCACCGGAATCAATCTATTCTTCTCATCTTCGTGAATCACATTATAGCAGTCCTGACGATGGACGGTCACTCCACGACTGCGAGTAACATAGCCGATAATTATATCACCGGGCATAGGATGACAGCACTGGGCGAAGTTGGTAAGTATATCCCCCACCCCCAGCACCTTAATAGCCGATGTGGGCGGCTTGTATAGTACCACTTCAGCCGTTACCTCAGGTGGCTCGTGCTGGTCAGCTAGCTTCGAGGCAATGTGACGGGTGGTAATGCCTCCGTAACCGATAGCAGCTAGGAAGTCGTCCACGTTATCATATTTGAATAGCTTCGCCAACTCTCCCCGCTCAATAAGTTTCATGCCCAGACGCCTCAGCTCCTTCTCCAAAATATCACGACCACGCTCAATATTTTCTACCCTTTCCTGCTTCTTGAACCACTGCCGTATCTTCTCCCTGGCTTGAGATGTTTTGATATAGCCCAGATGGTGGCTCAGCCAGTCTCGACTTGGTCCCTTATCCCCTTTTTTGGTCGTCATGATTTCAACAACATCACTATTATTAAGCTGATGATTGAGAGGCACCAGCCTACCATTCACCTTGGCTCCTATACAGCGATGACCTAGCTCGGTGTGAATTCGATAAGCAAAATCGAGCGGGGTAGAACCCTTGGGCAAATCCTTTATCTCCCCTTTAGGGGTAAAAACGAAAACCTGGTCGATTAATATATCCGTTTTAACTGATTCTAGAAAGTCCTCAGCCCCGCTGAGTTCCCGGTGCCATTCAATTAATTGGCGTAGCCAGGCTATTCTCTCTTCAAAATGGATGTCCTTCGTTTCACCTTCCTTATAACGCCAGTGGGCAGCCATCCCATATTCAGCAAGATGATGCATGTCAATGGTACGAATCTGTACTTCTAGAGGGATAGTGCCCAGATACATTACCGCAGTATGTAAAGATTGATACCCATTTGGCTTGGGATTAGCAATATAGTCATCAAACTCACCAGGCAAAGGACGCCACAAACTATGGATAACACCTACGGCACTATAACAATCTGGCACAGTATTAACTAATATGCGAAGGGCGAGCAGGTCATGTATATCATTAAAGTACTTCCCCAGAGCGGAATATTTCTCCATCTTCTGGTGGATACTATAGATATGTTTGGGTCTGCCTGACATCTCGGCTCTCACATCTATTTTGTCAAACTCCCCTCTTAGAAGCTTAATTACCTGAGCTATGAAGTTCTCGCGCTGAGCCCGCCGAGCAGTAATCATGTTAGCAATCTGGCGATACTTCCCTGGCTCCAGATAGTGGAAGGATAAGTCTTCCAACTGCCATTTTAGCTCCCATATCCCCAGGCGGTGAGCTAAGGGAGCATATATCTCTAAAGTCTCCTGGGCAATGCTATGCTGTTTTTCCGGTGACAGAGCATCTAAGCTACGCATATTGTGCAGTCTGTCAGCTAGCTTAATAAACACCACACGGAGGTCCTCAGCCATAGCTACTAGCATTTTTCTTAGATTCTCCATCTGCGATTCGCTTGTGGCTACACCTTCTCCTGTCCGAGAGAGCTTACCAAGCTTGGTGGTGCCATCGACCAGCTTAGCTATCTCCAAACCAAACTTAGCTTCAATTTCCGAAATAGGTATCGCACAATTCTCAGGAACATCATGTAGCAAGGCTGCGGCTAGAGAGCTGGCATCGAGCTGAAGTTCAGTCAGGCTCAAAGCAACCTGTAACGGGTGTTCCATATAGGGCTCGCCTGATTTACGCACCTGTCCTTGGTGAGCCTGTGAGGCATAGTGATAAGCTTCTTCAACCAGAGCTATCTTCTCTGGCGGAAGATACCCCTTAGCCTTACCTATAAGACCACTAAAACTCATTGTTCATCAGCCATAGTCAAGATTATATTATTTTAAGTATAGCGCAGTGAAGTAGATTTGTGCAAAATTTAATAATGTTGATCTACCTCACCCCCTTAATTCCCCTCTCCTTCAAAGGAGATGGGGAAGAGATTTTGGAGGGGGGCGAAGCCCTTCTTAGACTCCTCTTACTCTGGGGTAGTAGTTGGGAAGTTTTAGAGGGTCGTAGCCCCGCTAAAGAAATTATCCTCCCTTTCCCCTTGTCAAGGGGATAAAGGGGATAGGGTTAATAAATAATCTTCAAAATATTAGCTGTGCCTTTACAAAGCTAGGGTTAATGCTGTATTCTAGCTTAAACACAAGGAGGATAGGTTGTATCGGGCACCACGTGGAACCGCAGACATTTTGCCAGAAGAGCAACCATACTGGCGCTATATAGAGCGAGAAATGGTTAATGTCTGTCAGCTCTATGGCTATGAGCGTATTGATGTTCCTGTCTTTGAGGATATCCAGCTCTTCACTCGGAGCGTGGGTGAAGAAACAGACATTGTAAAAAAGGAGATGTATACCTTTGAAGACAGAGGAGGAAACATTATAACACTAAGACCGGAAGGTACAGCGCCAGTATGCCGAGCCTACCTGGAACATGGGCTACACAATTTGCCGCAACCAGTAAAGCTATATTACATTGCTGCTATTTTTAGATATGAAAGACCTCAGGCGGGAAGATATCGACAACACTATCAGTTTGGCTGTGAAGCCATTGGTGATGACGATCCTGCCCTTGATGCTGAGGTCATTGACATGGCCTGGAAATTCTTTATGTCTTTTGGTCTTCGCGGTCTGTCACTAAACCTAAATAGCATCGGCTGTAAGCAGTGTCGACCACAATATCTAACTGCCTTGAAAGATTATTATGCTGACCGCATCCAAGAGCTGTGCTCAGACTGTAAAATGAGGCTAAAGCGAAACCCCCTTCGCCTGCTTGATTGTAAAAAACTCTTATGCCAGCAGATAGCTAACTCTGCCCCCAGAAGTGTTGACCACCTTTGTCCGCAGTGCAATGAACACTTTGACCGGTTAAAAAGATACCTAGACTTGCTTGCCCTTCCCTGTGTGATAGACCACTGTCTGGTTCGGGGGTTAGACTACTACACGAGGACAGTATTTGAAATCCAGCCTGAGGAGGCAGGAGCTCAGAGCACTCTCGGCGGCGGAGGACGATATGATGACCTGATTGAGGAACTGGGTGGTAAGCCTACTCCAGCTATTGGCTTCGCCACTGGCATAGAGCGGATAATAGTTAATCTAAAGAAACAAGGTGTCGCTGTCCCGGCTCTACCCAGACCGCAAGTCTTCATTGCCTATGTAGGCGATGAAGCTAAGGATGAGGCAACAAAGCTGTCATCTACGCTTAGACGGAATGGTATTGGGGTAATAGAAGCCCTGGGCAGTAAGAGCCTGAAAGCCCAATTAAGGCAGGCTAACACTCTTAGTGCACACCACGCGGTAATCATTGGGGAGCAAGAGGTGAAGACGGGCACGGTGATACTGCGGGATATGACCACCGCTCAGCAAAAAACTATCCCCCTTAACCAGCTACCAGGGCTACTGCGGTAACTAGCTGTTTAGCTTTACCTCGTAGCTAAATTGTGCTATAATTAACTAAATGGCTACCTTATCATCATACGAAATTTACTGCCACGGGGTAGCCTCTGTTCCCATAAAAGCTACTCTAACTTTACCATCTCTACCGAATATTCCATCACTTATCTTTTGTGCTCACCATCAACAAAGGAGTAAAGACTAGTTATGACACAAGATACCACTGCTCAACCTGAGTCATTAAGTAATAACGAGTATACTGCTGAGGATATTCAAGTCCTGGGTGGGCGGGAAGCGGTGCGCCGACGCCCAGGCATGTATATTGGCAGCACTGACCAGCGTGGACTGCACCATCTGGTCTGTGAAATTGTCTATAACAGCATTGATGAGGCTATGGCTGGCTGTTGCACCAAAATCATGGTTGCCATTCAAGAGAATGGCGCCGTTGGGGTTGAAGATAATGGACGCGGCATCCCTGTAGACATCCACCCCGCCACTAATGTATCTGCCTTGGAAACAGTAATGACCACGCTTCATGCCGGGGCAAAATTTGGCGGTAAGACCTATCAGGTGTCAGGTGGGTTACACGGGGTTGGTGCTTCAGTAGTGAATGCTCTTTCCTCCTGGCTCAGGATTAATGTCAGGCGGGATGGTAAGTTGTACCAACAAGAATATGAGCAGGGCATACCCCAGGGAGAGGTTAAGGAGGTTGGCGAAACCAGTGATACAGGCACTACCATTACCTTTCTCCCCGATGAGGAGATATTCGGTAAAGCCAGATATGATTTTGATGTCCTGAGCGAGCGGCTACGCGAGATGGCTTATCTCAATAAGGGGCTGGAAATATATTTTAAGGATGAAAGGAAAGACGGCGAAAAAACCTTCTACTTTGAGGGTGGAATTACTGGCTTTGTTCGCCGCCTTAACCGAAGCCGAGCAGTCCGCCATCGCCAACCTATTTATATCTCCAAGCTGGTAAACAGCACGTTGGTCGAGGTAGCACTTCAGTATAATGATGGTTTTTCCGAGTCCACTTTTAGCTTTGCCAATTGTGTTAATACTGTAGATGGTGGTACTCACCTCACTGGCTTCCGTTCAGCATTAACTCGTGTTCTGAATGACTATGCCCATAAAAGCAAGTTTCTCAAAGAGGACGAGTCCAACCTAGTAGGTGATGACGTTAGAGAAGGTCTTACTGCCATTGTTAGCGTTAAGCTGGCCGAACCGCAGTTTGAAGGGCAGACCAAATCCAAGCTGGGCAACATCGAAGTCAAGAGCCTGGTGGAGAGTGTGGTAGGTGAACAGCTATCTCTTTACCTTGAGGAGCATCCTGATGACGCCAAAAGAATTATAGATAAATGCTTCATTGCATCTAGAGCCAGAGAAGCAGCACGGAAGGCTCGTGACCTAATTATCAGAAAGAGTAGCCTGGATACCGCTACTCTGCCCGGGAAACTGGCTGATTGCTCAGAAAAAGAGCCATCCCGCTGTGAATTATACCTTGTGGAAGGACCCTCTGCCGGTGGATCAGCCAAGGAGGGACGAGACCGTCGTTTTCAGGCCATCCTGCCACTACGGGGCAAAATCCTCAATGTAGAAAAGGCTCCGTCAGATAAGATGATAGCTCACGAAGAAATTCGTGCCATTATTACTGCTCTGAGAGTGGGAATAGACGACGACTTTGACCTATCAAAGCTCCGTTATCATCGGGTTATCCTGATGACTGACGCTGATGTTGATGGCTCTCATATACGCACTTTGCTACTCACCTTCTTCTTCCGACACATGGTAGAGCTAATTAACCGCGGGCATCTTTTCATTGCCCAGCCACCCCTTTACCGAGTTAAAGCAAGTAAGCAAGAACATTGGGTTTACTCTGAACAGGAAAAGGAGGAGATAGTACGTAAGCTAAAAGGCAGTAAAAAGGTAGAGATTCAGCGTTATAAGGGTTTGGGTGAGATGAACGCTGAGCAGCTATGGGAAACTACTATGAATCCAACGTCCCGCACCCTACTAATGGTAGGTATAGATGATGCTACTAAGGCTGACCAAGTATTTCATACCCTGATGGGTGCCGAAGTTCCTCCCCGCAAAGCCTTCATTCAAGCTCACGCCAGGAGCGTCAAGAACCTCGATATTTAACACCTCTCCCCCAATTCGGCTACTGAACAAAAAGTACGGGCTAGTCTTCAACAAAGTATACTGCTAGTTTTAAGCCGGTCTGCCTACTGCCATAATATATAAATATAAGGGTTTATATTGCTTTTCTAGTCGTAGTACTTCTCTTACCTGTTCGTTATAGAAGACACCGATAACTACTGTAGTCAGTCCAAGAGCGGTAGCCTCAAGGTAGATGTTCTGTCCGGCATGCTCCGCCTCTATATGGACATGCCTTTCTCCTCGTCTAATACTGCTCTGGTTAGCTCAAATCTTACATCGATCCCTTATGGTGCAAGTTTAAAGAGTGGTTATCTATATTGTAGTGGTATATGCCGTCGCCTGTTTCCTCAACTCAGTTCCGTCCACATTCCTGTTTTTTTACTACTCAATTTGGCTGGTGCCGGTAATATGATATATCCAGCGGACTGGAAATCCGCTCACTGCCCGGTTAACCCTCTTTTTTAAGTGACACTGGCTTTTACGCTTATCCTCTAATTCAATCATAAACCGGTCATCCTCGTTAAGGTGGACATTGTCTATGAGGGTGAGTTCTCCCCACCAATTTGTTGCCACGTCGTGATGGAACAAACGGTAATTAACATACGCTACAAATTGGTCATCACTAAGCCTATAGAGTTTACCTATGCTCACTTTAATCCTCCCAATGGCTATGTTCACGAGGATAAATAATTTCGGCACTTAATCCCGTCTAGTCTATATATTACAGTATGAGCACCAGATAGACAATTACCCTAAAGCACAAATTAACCCCTTTTGCCAGTTCTGAGCCTCATAACTTTGACAAAAATGGGGAAATATCTTTGGGGGTTCCCATATGTTTTTGTGGCTTGACAATGACATGAAGTAAAGATTAGATTAAAATCAACCAAGTGAGGGAAGGAGCAGAACCAATGGAGTATAACCTATGGGCTTCAATAGCGTTTTTGAAATACATTCTTCTAGCCTTTAATTACGCCTAATGGTCTTGCCCGGGCTACCTTATGGGAGATACCCGCCTTATGAGTTACATCAACCACCTCGGTTACATCCTTGTAAGCTTCAGAAGCCTCCTCGGCTAGGGAACCCATGCTGCCTGCCTTAACTATAATCCCCCTGGCAGCTAATGCTTTGGCAACATCAGCACCCCTGAGGCTGCGCTTAGCCGCGGTACGACTCTGAATCCTACCCGCACCATGGCAGGTGGAGCCGAAGGACTCCTTCATAGCTGTTTCTGTACCTACTAATATATAGGAACAGCGTCCCATATCCCCGGGGATAAGAACTGGCTGGCCTATACTCTTGTAGATATCGGGTATATCGGGGGATCCCGCGGGGAAGGCTCTAGTTGCTCCCTTGCGGTGAACACAAAGGGTCTGTTTCTTACCGTCAATGGGGTATTCCTCTATCTTAGCGATATTGTGCGTCACATCATAAATCTGCTCCATCCCTAGTTCCTTCCGGCTCTTACCAAAGACCTTAATGAAAGACTGTCTAACCCAGTGAGTAATGCATTGGCGGTTAGTCCAGGCGTAGTTAGCAGCACATGCCATGGCTTGAAGGTAGTCCTGTCCTTCAGGTGACTCGACCGGTGCGCAGGCAAGCTGGCGGTCGGGCAAAGCAATGCCGTATTTCCTTACTGCTTCACCAAGTACTCTTATATAATCACTACAGACTTCATGCCCAAAGCCCCGGGAGCCGGTGTGAATTAAGATAAGTATCTGACCTAAATCTTCAATACCCATAACCTTAGCTACCTCTGGGTCGTATATCTCATCTACTACCTCCACCTCGAGAAAGTGATTACCCGAACCCAGGGTTCCCAGTTGTGGGATGCCTCGCTTTTTTGCCTTACTACTTACCTTATCGGGGTTAGCCCTCTTCATACAGCCTGACTCTTCAGTGGCTACAATATCCTCAGCCTCACCGTAACCCTTTTCTGCTGCCCAACGACTGCCCTTTATTAAAACTTGGTCCAGTTCCTTTTCGCTTACTCTTAGCTTGCCTGTAGAACCTAGCCCTGAAGGGATGTTGACAAAAAGCTCAGTAATTAGTTGTTCGATTTTAGGCTTTACCTCCTGTTTAGTAAGGTTGGTTCGCAAGAGGCGGACACCACAATTAATATCAAAGCCAACCCCCCCTGGTGACACCACACCATCTTTCACCCTGGTAGCAGCTACCCCGCCTATAGGGAAGCCATAGCCCCAGTGAATATCAGGCATAGCCAGTGAATGGTCTATGATGCCGGGCAGGAAAGCCACGTTAGCTACCTGTTGAAAAACCTGCTCTTCCCAGATATGGTTGAGCATAGCTTCACTAGCATAGATTAGACCAGGCACAGACATGCCTGCCTTATAACTTCTGGGAATCTCCCAGCGGTAGTCGTCTATCTTCTTCAGTATTTCTTGCCACGGTGCCGACATTTTCCCCTACTAAATATCAAATAGCACTTGAATCTGGCAACCATCACTCTTGTCAACTTTTAGCATATGGTAGGTGGTTGCCTTAACTCCTATTTTTAGCTTATGCTTTGACCTGTCTACCTTCTCCCCATAGTTCCTGGCCTTGAGTTGGGTATGATTAAGCTTGGTAATATCAAACCTCTTAAACAGGATATGTTCAGTATCAAATAGATAAATGAGCTCATTTAACCATTCTACCAGTAGACTTTCCTGATCAGAGGCAGTTAACTCTATATCGCGATGTAGAGCTTCGGCTACGTTATCAAGCTCAGTTATCAGGCTGAATAGAGCTCTGGCTGCGTTGGCAAATGCCTGACTAATATCAGCCCCATAGGCTATGATGCCTACATCAGCGGTATGGTCTATTATTTCAAAGTCTTTCTTCATAAGGTGTACAATAAATTATATCATTAACTTCAGTAAACACAAACGATCGCTATCGGGCTGTATACTTATGGTGTTTTGGGATAACTTTGAGCTACTTCTGCTATTTGGTATAATATTAGTGAGGATAGTACTTGAGGGTTCAGATGAGTGATATAAAGAGTGCTCGTGAAATAGCTATGGAAAAGATTGAGAAGCTAGGCAAGGCAACTGATGAGGAGCGCCTGAAATGGAAGTATATTCCAGAAGGGGAAAAGCTGGCTGCCAGGTATCTTAAGCAGGATTGTAATTTGGTAGTCGAGCTAAGCCGGTATCAGGAAAATGTAACAAAGTACATTATAGAGGGTGCTGAGGATATACTAATTAGAAATATAAACCTGCCCAAAGACGATTTAGCTAAAAGAAAGAATAGACAGGCAATGGATGGTTTAAAGACCTTGAAGAGTGACAAAATAGGAGTGGAGAATGTTTACAGTAAGTTGAGGTCCATTTTTCAGCACTACAGAGAGCAGGGAGAGCAACAGAGAAAACAGGCTTATGAATCATTAAAAGCTGAATTTGAAGCCAGGATACAGGAGGCAGTTCAGCAACAGTTGGGTTCATTGGCGGGGATTAGGGTAGATGTGGAAAGACAGCCACAGTTCCAGGAGGAATGGCGTAAGATACAGGCTCAGCTAGGTTCACAATACGTTATGCTTTTGGATGAATATAAGCGGGAGCTATCAGCCATACATTAGGCTATAATGATTGAGGTTGTTTAGTTGTCATTGCGAGGTATGAAGTGCCGAAGCAATCTTTGAAAGCAAAAGTGAGATTGCTTCGCTTCGTTCGCAATGACAGTTTGAGTTGGCAAATGGTCTCAATGACCGATGTTGGACTAGGAATCTAATGGATATTGATGACGAAAAAATTAGAGACGCAATTAGGCATACTGAGATATTAAGGCTACCCAAGCAGACCCTGGCTACCTTCGGTACGACAAACATATATTACTACCTGGTTACAGAACCTGCTTATTCTGAGCTGATTAAAAATGTCACCGAGACAGTAGTGAGGGAAGGTAGGGTAATTGCTGAGAAACCAAGGATAGTAACCCCTTATTATCTTTCTCGGCTTGAAGGATTTAGCCCGGATGCCCGGAGATATTTTGACATGCTAATTAAGACGTATGGTTCCAATGTTCCCGGACTATTTTACACCTACAAGAACGAGCCCAAGGAGATGAATATTGTCTCTGATAACTTACTATCGGTAGTAGGTAAGATAAGTGCTGACATTGATAAACGTGGTGACCCGCTAGCCTCTATAATTAAGGGTGAGGATGAGTTTTGGGATGTATCATTGATGAAGTTTATTTACGAAATGACCAGAAGCTCACTGCGGAATAACCTGTCGCAGATGGGGAGCCGGGGACTCTTGGATGTGGACACCAGCGGGATTCCGGTTGATGCCAAGGTACGGATTGAGGAACTTTTTGGACAGGTTGCCCGGGGTGAGCGTGAGCCGAGGGAGCTAAAGGAGGAGCTTGACCGCTGGGATCTGTTTGAGGAATATGAGGACAGATTTTTTACTATTTTTGGGAAGGGGCGGTAGGGTCGTTTACTAAGGAATATGAGCGGGAATTAGAAATCGAGCTAAAGGAGGTAAATAGAGAGCTAGACGAGATGAGAAAGACCGATTGAAAAATCTGATGGAATTCTAAGGATTTTATGTGGTGAAAATTTCACTAATTGAAGCGAGGGACTTGTCTGAGGCATGGTTTCTTTGCCTGCGCCAGACCGTGAACGAGGGGTATGAGTATAAGATTGAGCGAGGAAGCTATGCTGGTCAGTACCGGAAAGAACTTGACTTTGTTGTTGTCCAGGTCAAGAAGCCAGGGCTAAGACCGTTGACCCCAACTGTGCCACCGGGTGTACCACCACCTACCTCTATGGAGTATGTGGAAAGCTACCTTCCTTACCTTATGACGGCACACAAAGCTGAGGCAGAGCAGTATACCTACGGTCAGTATCTGGAGAAGCAGATAAATGAGGTAATCCAGATGTATAAGGAGGATGGCTATAATACCAATCAAGCGTATATGGCAGTGGGCGATAAAAAAACTATTTCATTATCTGATCCCCCTTGCCTAAGGGGGATAGACACCAGAATCCGCGATGATAAGCTTCACTTTATGGTCTATTTTCGGTCATGGGATTTATGGGCTGGCTTCCCATCTAATCTGGCAGCCATTCAACTTCTAAAGGAGTATATGACTAGTGAGATAGGTGTTGATGATGGGGAGTTGATTGCCATGAGCAAAGGGCTGCACCTTTATGAGTATTCTTGGGAGCTGGCTAGAACTGCTGCCGGAATGGGATAGGGTTGGTTAAGGAGATTAGTGGTTGAACCTTCTTTCTAAATAATTTTATGGCCTTGTAAGGCTAGAACCCATCTAGGATTTGACACTAGGTTTCTGACACCGCTTGTCACCTATCCTTAGCCGCCTATCTTCTCCTTTATTCGCTTAATTGCCTCATTTCCCTAGGCTGGGGGTTCCGTCCTTGGCGGGAAAGTATCGAATCTTTCTGGTACCGGAATCGTGGCGTCAATGACCAGGAATCCCATATCCGCTGTTAATTTGGTGTATATCCAATAACGTGGTAGTGGTCGCGCCCCAGGAGGGGGCAGTGGGAAATCACGCTGTTCGATTCGGCCAGCTCTCATGCCTACGGCCCAAAGTACTTCCTCAAGGTCGTATGGGTCAATGTCCGGTCCCACTACAATCGTGTATTTAGACGCCACGGCTCGGCCCACTTCCTCGCCGTAGCCGGGATAGGGTTTATCTTGACCATCAACCTCTAGCTGTACCACTGTTACCCACGGTCTCATTACTACATCTTTTACCTGGTAGCCCATCTTTCGCAGTCTGTATATGCCATTGGCATACTGACTAATGAGAAGCCCGCTATGTACCCCTTGATGGTCTTTATGTCCCAGAGAGGAAAAGGTCGTGCTAGTCCACGATGGCTCCCTGTATTCGGTCTTAGCCTTATACCTGTTGTCTTTCTAACCTCTTGATTCGTCCATTATAGCACTTCGCTCCATCATTGCTATAAAGGTTATAAACGCTTTTTCAGGCAATATTTATTATGAATACACAATACCTAGAGATGGTTTAAAAGCCTTGTTTACATAAAGTCAGTTCATTTTATTTCAGTTTTTTCATCACCGATTCCACCTTGTAATCGATAGTTAGCATCTTATCACGCCGGTCGTCGATTCTAATAGTGCTAACTACCCTCTTTACGTCTTCATCAAAGAGACATTGGTGCATCTTTTTTGCTACCTCAAGCACCTCGTTCAGGTCGCCTTCTAGCAGGGTTCCCATCGCTGTCAACTGGTACTTTAACCCCTTTTCCTTCCTGAGCACCTTGAGCGCTTTGGCTACATACTTGCTGGCCGATGGCGTCTTTGTTCCCATTGGTACTAACGAGACTTCGGCTATAACCATTGATTCCCTCCGTTCAGAGACCCTTGATAGCGTTTCTGATCAATTCATAGAACTCTTCAGGCCTTTTATTCATTGATAATATTTCCATGGGACACATATCTTCTCCGTTGGCTTTTTGAATATAGGGTGCAGTCTCGGTGAGGTGATATTTAATGTGATATTTGTCTAGCGTCTTGATGGCAAATTGACTGCCTAATGGACTATAAACCTCTCGACAACCAGCCTTAACAGCCAGTAGAGCAGCAGCGTTGCCCATTATTTTATCGAATATGACTACCTGGTGGTAATGAGCAAACCTATCAATGTACTCAAGCAGGGGCAATAGCCTGTCTTTATTTGAGGCAAAGAGTAATTTACTACCTTTATATACTTGAAGGGTGTCACTAGCCATTAAAAATCTGTTGAATAAACGTGCGTACATCTAAAGCTCTCTTAACTCTGCACAGTTTGGCTTATAAGACAAGTTATGTCAAAGCCGCTGACTACGCATTTCCTGCTATGTAAAATCCAACTACCGATTTGGTACTCCCAATCTAGCCTTCCTTACCAAATCCACTATCTACGGTCTCTTTTAGAGTAGCAATACCCTATTTGGACATATACCAGATTAGGCTGCTGAGCAGTGCTTTCTTACTGAGCGGGCAGCCTCTCACCCAGTTGTGTTCGTCCTTACCCTCGACTCGAGCACAGTCGCCCACTAGCAGCCACGCCTTATCCTCCGGTACCTCAGGACGCT
>DUER01000151.1 GCA_011192075.1 Dehalococcoidia bacterium
TTCCCGAGCTGGCTACTGTGCCGGATGGCTTTGCCGTACTGGCGTGCACTCTTATAGCCGCTTTGTCTTTTGGCGCCTCAGGAGCCTACCAGGGCTCTGTGTGCGCTTCAGGCATCTCATTCTTACCTAAAACGAAAGGAAAGATACTACCCAACTCTATCATGTTAGCCGTATTTGTTGAGCTCATAGCCGTTCTGGGATTGGTATTTACTATAATGGCACTAAGTCTACGGGGGCTTATGTAGTGAAAAGCAAAGAAAGTATTAAGATGGAGGTGCAAGATGATAATTGATCCCCAGGCTCTGGCTGTCCTCGGTGGCGCCATAGCCTTGGCCGGTGGTTTAGCCGGCTCAGCCATAGGAATAGCTAACGCTGCCTCTAACGGAGTAGCCACCTTAGCCGAAGAACCGGGACAGCTCAGGAATGTTATCGTACTGTGCTCTTTACCGATGACACAAACCTTCTATGGGCTCATTGTATTGATACTCATTCTAACCATAGTAGTTGATAAGTTGCCGACTACGGGCGGTGATGGCTTTGCTGTCTTTGGCTGCTGTATTATAGCCGCTGCTGCTGAACTCTGGTCAGGAGCCTACCAGGGTTCTGTATGCGCTTCTGGCATCTCGCTCTTGCCCAAGACAAAAGGGGTGATACTGACCAACGCTATGATGCTGGCCGTATTCGTTGAACTCATAGGTGTTCTGGGGTTGGTGTTCACCATAATGGCGTTAAGCATACTGGGGCTTATGTAGGAGTGTCTTATGAAAGGAATGGAGAAAATAAGCGAAGCTATTCTTGATAAAGTAAAGGTAGATGCCCAGCAGATAATAAAAGAGGCTGAAGAGAAGGCGTTGCAAGATATCGAGAAAGCCGAAAAGCAATTAGAAACTAAGTTCGAAGAAGAAAAGCGTAAAGCAATCGAAGGAGCCGAAAGGGAAGCCGCCATAATCCTGGCACAAGCCACAATAAAAGCACGCCAGGAGTTGTCAAGGACTAAAGCTGACATAGTTGATAAGATAGTTAGCGCTGTGAACACCACATTACGTAGTATTTCAAGTGATGAAAGCTTGCTCCTCAGCCTGATTAAGGAGGTTGTTGATGAGCTTGGTGGCGATAAAGCTAGGATTTATGTTTCGCCTAAAGATATGAGCACAGTGCAAGGATTCCTTGAAAGAGATAAAGAGTTAGCAAGTAGGATTATGGAAATTAAGGAATTTGACTGCACTGGAGGGGTTATAGCCGAAAGTATTGACGGGAAATTTAGCCTAGATAATACCTATGACACCAGGCTCGAGATGCTACTGCCCAAAATTTTGCCTGAGATACGCCGGGGACTCTTTGAAGTGCCATAGGAGCCGATTTTGCTTGATGCTAGACATGCATTTATATCAGCCTACCTAAAAGGTGCGGAAGCTAAAGTTGTAACTCCTGACCATGTAGCCAGGATGGCTAAAACGTCCAGCATTCGGGATGCATTAGCCATCATTACCGACACCGATATAGGAGATTACCTTGAAGAAGTACCTGTTAAAACCTTCAATGACCTGGATGAATACCTATGGAGGTATTTGGGCGAGTGCTTCGCTCACATAGAAGCATTTAAGTTCTTGCCTGGCGACGTACTCAAGGTATTGAGGGCATACATAGTAAGACATGATGTCTCCAATATTAAAGCTGCTTTACACGGGATTCTGACGGGCAAAAAAGCCAATCTGATACCGCTGGGGATTATCTATAATTATGGGTTATTAGACGAGCTTTCCAGTGCTGAAAATATTGATGGCATTATAGAGCTACTTATCAAATGCAAGCTGGGGGATTATGCATCTGTCCTCAAGGAATACAATATAGAGGAAGGGGTGAAATCAAGGCTTTTGGTTGAAGCTAAATTAGACGGAGTATATTATAACAACCTGTTAAATATGGCAAAGGGCATAAAAGATGGCTTTGTTCTTACGAAAGCCTTCGGTCTCATCATAGACCTGACAAACTTGCAAATTGCCTGCCGAGCTATAATTGATGAGGTAGGACTGGAAGCGGCTGAATGCATGATTGCCGGCGGATATATATTATCAGCCGAAGTCATCAGGGAGTTATTACCGCTTAAACTAAGCGATATGCCCCGGAGGCTAGAGGATACTCAATACCGGGATGTGGCTGAGGAGGTATCGAGTAGCTATAATAGAACCCAGAGCATCACTTCCGTAGAGGAAATCATTGATAAGTATAAGTTCAGCTTGGTTAAGGGGATATTGTCACCAAGGGTGTTATCCCCTCTAGTAATAGCCTGGTACCTCTTCCTTAAAGAACTTGAAATGCGAAACCTAAGGCTGATTCTAAAAGCGATGTTTGATAACATACCCCTGGAGGAAATAAGACAGTATCTGGTGCTTTCATAATGATACCTATTAAACAGTTGGATATAGCTATTATAGGGGATGAAGACCTAGTTAGCGGACTGAGACTAGCTGGTGTGAGCCGATATTATGTAATAAAAGATAGCCACAATATCGGCGAGGATGTCACCAAGGCATTAACTAGCTTAATAGACGAGCCTGATATTGGTGTAGTGGCGATACAGGAAGACTATGTGAAATATGTTGAAGATTTGATAGCTCAAGTGGAACAAGAGCAAAGGATGACTCCGGTAATCATCGAACTGCCATCAAAATATGGCACAAAATACCTGGATGTTGCTGAGTATTACAAGGGATATATTAGGAAATCTATCGGGTTTGATGTAGAAATCTAAGTTGTTTAGGGGGTAGCAAAATATGGGTAAAATCTGGAGGGTCTCAGGTCCCCTGGTTATAGCTGAGGATATGAGGGGTTCCCAGGTTTATGAAATTGTTGAGATAGGAGAGGAGGGGCTTGTCGGCGAGATAATAGGTCTGGAGGAAGATAAGGCGATAATCCAAGCCCATGAGGATACCCTGGAGTTGAAGGTTGGGGAAAAGGTTAGAGGGACAGGAACAATTTTGACTGCTGAGTTAGGTCCGGGGATTGTAGGCTCCATTTATGATGGGCTTCAAAAATCTCTGATCGATTTAATGAAGGACAGCTCGTTTATAAGACGAGGCGCCAAGGCAGCCCCGCTATCGCGGGACAAGAAATGGCAGTTCTCACCCAGCGTCAAAGTTGGGGATGCAGTTAGCGAAGGGGACATAATAGGCACTGTGCCTGAGACCAATCTTATAGAACACAGAATTATGGTGCCTCAAGGCATTAAAGGGGTGGTAAAGGAGATAGGTGAGGGCGATCATACTATTGAGGAGCCGGTAGCAGTGGTGGAGCATAATGGTAAGCTAAATGAGCTCACCATGATGCAAAAATGGCCGGTGAGAAAGCCCAGACCCTATAAACAAAGGCTTGACCCTTCAAGATTGCTCATTACCGGCATGCGGATTATAGATTATATGTTCCCTCTGGCTCTAGGTGGCAAAGCGGCCATACCTGGGGGCTTTGGCACCGGGAAGACCGTTGCCTTGCAGCAACTGGCTAGATGGGCTCAGACACAACTAAACATCTATGTTGGCTGTGGCGAAAGAGGGAACGAGATGGCTGATGTACTCTATAGTTTCAGGAGGCTTAAAGACCCGGCCACAGGCAGGTTGCTGCAGGAGAAGGAAGTGTTTATAGCCAATACCTCCAATATGCCTGTGGTCGCTCGCGAAGCTAGCATCTTTGTCGGTATTACTATCGCTGAATACTACCGGGATATGGGTTATGATGTTCTACTGGTCGCTGATTCAACCTCGAGGTGGGCTGAAGCTATGAGGGAAATTGGCGGAAGACTTGAGGAGATGCCGGGCGAGGAGGGTTTCCCGGCCTACTTGGGTTCACGGCTTTCCTCTTTTTACGAGAGGGCAGGTTTGGTCGAGTGCCTAGGTAGTCCTGAAAGAACAGGCTCGGTAACTACCGCAGGTGCAGTAAGCCCTCCCGGGGCTGACTTCAGTGAGCCAGTAACTCAGAATACGCTCAGAATAATAGACGCCTTGTACTCTCTAGATGTTACGCTGGCAAACAGGAGGCATTTCCCGACGATAAACTGGCTTACTAGCTATAGTCTTTATGCCGAAGCCGTCAAAGGCTGGTGGTCCAAGGTCAGTCCAGAGTGGGCAGATACCAGAGCCACCGCCCTTAAGCTCCTGCAGGAAGAGGCTAAGTTAGAGGAGATTGTTAGACTTGTCGGTCCTGAAGCCTTACCTGAGGGAGACAAGTTAGTGCTTCTGGCGGCAAGGATGATACGCGAGGACTTCCTTATGCAAAGTGCCTATCATGAAATTGATACCTACTGTCTGCCAGAAAGAGCTCACCTCATGCTTAAAACTATTATCAAGTTTTATGGGCTGGCTCAAGAGATGCTAGAGTCAGGAAGAAGTGTCGCTGAAATCCGCTCGTCTCCAATAGTGTCTAGAATATCCAGGATGAAGGATATACCCCACGATGTCTTTGAACAAGGGATAAAAGAACTATGGGCCGAGATGGAGGTGAGCCTAGAAGCTAGCAAACGTGTTCCCTAAGAATTTAAAGAATTTTTAGGGTAAAAGAGGAGGAGTTTGATGACCGATTCTTCACTTTATGTAAAAGAAGCCAGAGCCATTAGTAGAGCTAAAGGGGCTTTGCTCATAGCTGAAAGTATCCCGGGTATAAAATTTGGGGAGATAGTCGATGTCTGGCTGTCAAATGGTGAGGTGAAACGCGGTCAAGCCATAGACATCAGCAAGGAGGCAACCATAATTCAGGTGTTTGGTGGTGTCAGCGAAGTTGACCTTATTAGAAGCAAGGTAAGGTGCAAAGGTGAGACCCTAAAGCTACCGGTATCTATTGATATCTTGGGAAGAATCTTTAGCGGAATGGCAGAGCCTATAGATGGGGGTCCACTTGTGGTTGCTGAGGAGTATTTAGATGTTAATGGCCAGCCCATCAACCCGGCCAGTCGTGAACCTCCGGCCGAGTTTATCGAAACCGGTATTTCAGCCATAGATGGCTTAAATGCTTTGGTCAGGGGGCAGAAACTGCCCATATTCAGTGGGTCAGGTCTACCGCATAATCGAATTGCGGCCCAAATAATCAGGCAAGCTACAGTAAAAGGAAAAGAGGAAAAATTTGCCATAGTATTTGCCGCTGTTGGTGTAAGTTATGATGACGCTGCCTTTTTTATGAACAATCTTGAGCAGACTGGTGCTAGAGAGAGGGCTGTAGCCTTCATCAACACAGCCTCGGACCCAGTTATAGAGCGTATATCGACGCCAAAATTAGCCTTAACCGCTGCCGAGTACTTGGCTTGGGAGCAGGGTATGCATGTGTTAGTTATACTTGCTGATATGACTAATTATTGTGAAGCTCTTCGTGAACTTTCTGCCATGCGGGAGGAGATACCTTCGAGAAGGGGATACCCCGGATATATGTACACTGACCTGGCTACAATGTATGAGCGAGCAGGCAGGATTTCTGGGAAAGAAGGCTCAGTAACCATAATGCCTATTTTGACCATGCCTGATGACGATATAACACACCCTATACCTGACCTTACCGGCTACATAACGGAAGGGCAGATTGTGCTTTCCCGAGACCTTGAAAGGAAGGGGATATACCCACCAATAGATGTCTTCTTATCCCTATCACGGATGATGAAAGAAGGCATCGGGCCGGGCAAAACTAGGGAAGACCACAATAATGTCTTCATGCAGCTATATGCCGCTTATGCTGAAGGGTGTGACCTCAGGGAAATATCAACTATCATCGGTGCTGAAGCATTAAGCGAGAGAGATAAACTATACCTAATGAATGGAGATAGATTCGAGACGGAATTCATATCCCAAGGCGAGTTTGAAAAAAGAAAGATAGAGGATACCCTAGACATAGGTTGGGAATTATTCTCGGCTCTACCTGAGGAAGAACTGAAGCTAATCAGTGAGGAACTCATCAAGAAGCACCTCCCCAAGTATTCAGGAAAGACTTAAATGCCACAACTAGTCAAAGTTAGACCGACAAAGATTGAGCTGATAAAGCTAAGGCGCCGTCTTTTCTTAGCTGAAAGAATACAAAAAATAGTAAAAGACCGGCTGTCAATCCTAACCCTGGAATTTCTGCAGATAGCAAGGGAGACTGTAGAAGCTAAAAGAAAGCTGATTAATAATTTCTCTGAGCTTTACCGGGCATTATCAATCGCTGCCGGGTATCATGGCTACATAGCCTTGGAAAAGGAACTGATAGCCAGCGAGAGGGATTTAGAAATTGCTGCTGGTTCACGGAATATAGCCGGCACGAGAATTCCTACCTTTGAGTTAAAGGAAGCTGAAAGAGGAATAAGGGGATATAACCTTGTGGATACGTCTTCATGGTTTGACCAGACAGCGCAACTGTCTGGAAAATGTCTTGAAGCTATTGTGGTGATGGCTGAGCTCCAAAGCAGTCTTGAACTATTAGGCAGGGAAATAAATAGGACAAAAAGGATAGTCAATGCCTTGGAATATCTGGTAATTCCTGGTTTACAAGCAACGATAAAGTACTTAAAAATGAAGTTTGAGGAAAGGGATAGAGAAGAAAAATCGCGGCTGAAACGAGTGAAAGTACTGCTTGAACAAAGGTAGCCTGATGATTAACGAATTACCCTACGAGAGGCTGCTTCAGGAATGTTTAAGGGGCGAACTCCGGTTACTGAATGCTTATTTACCGCGCCAGCAAAAATTGCTATCGGATCTGTTGCGTGAGGAATACCCCCATGTGGTGTGCACTGATGGTAGTACTCACCTCTTCAAGAGGAAGGAGCTAAAGTATCTAGCAAGTTTGATTAACGATGATGAGCAAGAGGCATTATTACTGCCTATGCTTATAGGGGTGAGTTCAGGTCAGGGTGAAATGGCAATAATATGTCGTGGGGAAGTGGAGGAGAAAGTCATCTCAAAAATTCTTGATATGCCCGTTACCCCCAAGCAGCAGAGGATTATGATATACAAACCACAGCTAAGCATACTGAGGCAGATGCTAAAGACAACAACGCAATATCTATTTTCCCCTAAAATCATTGAGTAGGCTGATATAAGGATAGCGTTTGATTGAACAGAAATCTCTAGTCCAGATAAGTTATTCTGGATGAGGGTTTATTCTTTATATCAACCTCTATGCCGGCTTCTTGGAACAGGTCAAAAAAAGCAGTATCGTTATACTTACTAAAGCTGACAAATCGCCTTATCCTAGTATTTACCAGCATCTTGGCACACAGTATACACGGGGTGTGAGTGGCATAAATGGTACTCCCCTCAAGACTGACGCCATGAAGAGTGGCCTGTATGATTACATTTTGCTCAGCGTGAATGCCCCGGCATATTTCGTGTCTTTCCCCTGAGGGTATATTCAGCTTATCCCTGAGACAACCAAGCTCAAGACAGTCCTGAAAGCCAGACGGGGCACCATTGTAGCCCGTAGCTAGTATGTGTTTATCCCTTACTGCTACTGCCCCTACGTGGTGTCGGCGACAGGTGGAGCGTTCGGCTACCACTGAGGCTATTTTCAGAAAATACCCGTCAGTATCTGGTCTGTTCATCTTAACTTAGTGATAATCCTTTCTGTTTCCTGCCTCAGGTTTTCCAGTGAAGATTCATTTATGATGGTGAAGTCGGCCATAGCAATGGGTCCGCCCTTATTAATATTCTCTATCTCCACTCTATCCCGGTTGGCCGCTTCTTCCAGTGTCAGGTGCCGCTCTGGTCTTGTTGCTAGCCTCTGGTACCTCGTTCCTGGTGATGTCCAAACGGCTACTACCCAAAAATCTTCCCCATAATAAGTCTTAAGAAAAGTATATTCCTCCCAGGAATAAAGCCCATCGATCACTACGTCCGAATGTTCCAATGCCGAATCAATCCTGGGTAGATTTAGTTTGGCATAGGCTGACATCCCTTGCTCTTGCCTGAGGAGTTCTCTAATGTAGCGCTCATTTGCCTCATTTAGCTCCAAGCCTCTCTGCTTTATTTCCTTGTCGGTCACGTCTCCAAATCTTACTCTAATAAAGCCGTTCTGCTCAAACACTCTGGACGCTTCCGATTTACCGGCACCGGTCATTCCCACAACGGACACCACTTTCATAATCTATTCCTATTTGGACTTCATTATAAGAGAGTAGCTGGCAAATGACAACAGGCTATACCCAGGTTGGTTATCAACCCGGCGGGTCAGGTTAATAGAAATCTCGCTAAAAACTATTAACAACAGACGGGAAGTATGGTAAAAGCCCGTCTTGGGTAAGGAAAAATAGGAGGTAAAATATGGCAAAGATCAAAGAAGAAATAGAAAAGGAAATTATAAGATTTTTAGACGAAAATAGCACTCATAAAGGCGATGGAACCCAGTCCGGTTGTGGATTAAAACATGGCATCGCCTGTGCTTTGGGAACATCTAAAAATAACATTCCCCGGGTGACACCAGTTGATTTTTTTAATGATGGATTAACCTTATGGATGATTGGTGACCCCGGTGGGAAATTGGTAAACATCCGTTCTAATCCTAATGTGGCAGTGGGTATTTATACTCGCATGGATCATTCTGTAGAGAACCAAAGCATTCAATTATGGGGAAAGGCGAGCTTGATAACATATCGCACACAAAAAGAATTATTTATGTAGAGAATTACGAAGTTTGGTCTCTTAGATGCGGTAAAGCGAGCTCTGCAGGTAGGCATGATTAATATTGCTCCTGGTGAAGATTTTGAAACTAAACTGGAGAAGGTCCTGAGTGGGGAAACACTGATAAAAATAGAACCTGAAAGAATAGCCCTTTTCATCTCCAGACGGGATGGGACAAGGGAAAAGTTAATCTGGGGAAAGAGTGAATAGCATAAGTGTGCCCTCCACCAAATCCCATACATGAATAGGGATTACGGTATTTTAAGTAAACTGAAATAAAAAATCCAGAAAAGATTGACAAATCAGCAATATTATTTTATATTTTATAATAGTAGAATAAAGTAAAGGCTGGGAACAAGACTAGTAGGCTTCCAGCGAGGTACAGAGAGTCGGGTAAGGTGTGAGCCGATGCTGGCGCAGAAGCTGAATGGACTTGGGAGCCGCAAGCCGAAAGTTGGCAAACAAGTAGGCTTTGTCGCTGGGGAAGCGTTATCACATCCTAGGGTATCGAGGTAAAGATATTTATCGCTTCTGTACCTGATAGAGATGGTCTAACTCCCATGGTTGGAGTTGACTAAAAAGGGTGGCACCGCGAAGTGAGCTTCTCGCCCCTTTAAGGGACGGGAGGCTTTTTTAATAAGGAGGTTGATACTATGTTTACTATGTCTTGGAAGTGGCCCCTTTGGGGCTGAGGAGGAAGAACTAGCTCACAAAATAAA
The DNA here is from genome assembly GCA_011192075.1 of Dehalococcoidia bacterium. Taxonomy (GTDB): domain Bacteria; phylum Chloroflexota; class Dehalococcoidia; order Dehalococcoidales; family S120; genus S120. Next base: position 9,344 of record DUER01000151.1, read on the forward strand.
AACTATAAGCAGAAAAGGAGGGGAAAATGGAAAGAACAAAGTTTGTTCTTGATGAAAAAGACATGCCGACACAATGGTACAACGTTCAACCCGACTTGCCCGAGCCTCTACCACCACCCTTACACCCGGCGACCAAGCAGCCACTGGGTCCGGACGACCTGGCACCACTGTTTCCGATGGCGCTTATTATGCAGGAGGTCAGCCAGGAGCGTTACATTGAAATCCCTGAAGAGGTGCAAGCCATCTACCGTACCTGGAGGCCAACTATCTTGCACCGGGCGCATCGGTTAGAGAAAGCACTGGACACGCCGGCCAAGATATTCTACAAATACGAGGGGACAAGTCAGGCGGGGAGTCACAAGCCCAATACGGCGGTAGCTCAGGCTTACTACAATAAGCAAGAAGGTGTTAAACGCATAGCTACTGAGACCGGTGCCGGGCAGTGGGGCAGTGCTCTGGCTATGGGTTGTATGTTCTTTGGTCTTGAGCTCAAGGTATACATGGTCAGGATCAGTTATAACCAGAAGCCCTACCGCCGCATTTTGATGGAGACCTGGGGGGCCCAGGTTGTGCCCAGTCCCAGTACAGAAACCAACGCTGGGCGTAGTATGCTATCTCGAGACCCCGAATGTCCTGGCAGCTTAGGATTAGCCATCAGTGAAGCGGTAGAGGATGCCGTTAGCCGTGATGATACCAAGTACTCCCTAGGTAGCGTGCTCAACCATGTATTGCTTCATCAAACCATTATTGGTGAGGAAACGATAAAGCAAATGGAGATGGCTGATGCCTATCCTGATATTATTGTTGGCTGCGTCGGTGGCGGCTCAAACTTCGCTGGGCAGTTCCTGCCCTGGCTCAGGGATAAGCTTAACGGGAAGAAGCCAGACTTACGCATTATTTGCGTTGAGCCTCAAGCCGCCCCCACCCTGACTAAGGGTCCTTATACCTACGACTTTGGTGACGAGGCCGGGATGGCCCCAATTGTTAAGATGTATACCCTGGGGCATACCTTTATTCCACCACCAGTCCATGCTGGCGGACTCCGCTACCACGGCATGGCTCCAATTGTATCCCATCTCTACAAACTAGGTTTAATTGAGGCCAAGGCTGAATATCAGGTTCCCGTCTTCGAGGCTGGAGTACAGTTTGCCCGGACCGAGGGCATCATTACTGGCCCAGAGCCGTGCCATGACCTCAGGGTAGCCATTGACGAAGCCCTCAAGTGCAAGGAATCAGGCGAATCAAAGACTATCCTGATAGCTCACAGTGGACACGGGCATTTCGACTTAGCCGCCTATGATGAGTACCTATCCGGCAGGTTGCAGGACTATGAGTATCCTGAGGAAAAGGTAAAGGAGGCACTGGCTCACTTGCCCGAGGTTCCTGGGGGATTATAAGTAAGATAAGGGACAGGGGATAACCCTAGCCCCTTATCTTAAAGGTGTTTATCAACCTTACTCTTGATTCCCCCTCTCCTAACTAAGGAGAGGGGGAAATTCTATTAAGAAGGGTTAGCCTCTCTTAGGTGCCCCTTTTATTCTCCCCCTTTTTGCCTCAATTTTGCCCCTGTGCTAAAATTAAATTTACAATGAAGCGGGTAAACATAAAATATCTGTTAGCCTGTCTTATCATAATCCTATCCCTTTGCCTGGGGACTAGCTGCTTTTATGTAGAGACCCCATCGTCATCTCCCAGTGCTCCGTCCCCTGAGATAACTGCTCCGGCTGAACCCGCCTGGACGCTACCCCTAGCGGAGGATGAAAACCCACTATTGCCTGATTTTGTTTCCGTCATAGCTAAGGTTAAGCCTTCAGTAGTAGCTATTAACACCGAGGTTGTAACCTATGATATTTTCAACCGGCCTCTTACCCAGGAGGGTGCTGGCTCAGGCTGGATTCTAGATGAAGATGGATATATCGTGACCAATAATCATGTCATTGAAGGGGCTAAGAGCATCACGGTAACCCTGGTTGATGGCAGGACTTTCACAGCAAGCATAGTAGGTACCGATGCTCTGGCCGATTTGGCTGTGCTTAAAGTTAGCGCTCAAAACCTGGTAAAAACTAACCGAGGCGATTCTTCTAAGGTGAGAGTTGGTGAGTGGGTGTTGGCTGTCGGCAACCCGCTAGGGTTGGGGATAAGTGCTAAAGAGGGAATAGTTGGTCGGGTAGCGGTCTCGATACCGGTGTCCTCAGGGCAAACGCTAGATGACCTTATTGAGACCAGTGCTGCTATTAATCCGGGTAACAGTGGCGGGCCACTGGTGAATATGAGAGGCGAGGTGATCGGTATTACCAGTATCAAGGTTGCCGTGGTTGGGGTTGAGGGTATGGGCTACGCCATAAGTATTGACTCAGCTGAGCCAATCATCCAGCAACTAGTCCAAAAAGGATACGTGACTCGCCCTTACCTCGGAATAAGCTACGGTGGTGTAAACCCAACCCTGGTTCGGCGGTATGACTTAAGCGTAGCTAATGGGGTATTTGTCGCTGAGGTAGTCCCAGGCTATCCAGCCGCTGAGGCTGGATTGAGGTATAAGGATATTATTATTAGCTTTAACGGCAAAGAGATAACTAATGCTGAGGATTTAAGACAAGCAATCATTTCCCATCAAATTGGGCAAAGGGTAGAAATAATCTACATGCGCGGTAATGCTGAAAAGACTACCTATGCTATACTTACTGAGAGCCCAGCACCAGACTAAGCTAATCTTTTCACTCCTAGTAATATTTCATAGCCACCTAATTTATGACTTTCAGTAAAGACACCCTCTTCAGTAATCCCCTCAACGAGCTTCCGGGATAGCGTTTCTTGCTTAATATAGTCAGAAAAATCCTCCATTATCTGCCTCATATAAGCATCTCCTTGGTAGTAGGTAGTAATATAGTCGGCAATATCAAACCCTGCCGAGCGCCTCATTATCTGCAGTCGGTGCACTACCTCCCGTGCCGTTCCCTCAGCCTGAAGTTTAGGAGAAATCTCAGTAGGTACGGCTACTGAGTAACCACCCTCCGAGCTAACTTCGTAACCTTCTTTACCAAGCTCAGCCACACTCTCAACCAATTCCAGGTTCTTCACGTTAAGCTCATCCAATACTTGAGGCATCACACGCTTCAAGCCTTCCCGGTCTAGTCTAGACCCCACTTTGACCATGACCTTAGCTAGGGGTTGGCGCACCTTTATCCCTGCCTGGCTCCGGGCAGCTCGACCCAAACTGGATACCTTCATTGCTAGTTGAGTATCAGCCGCTAACTGTCTATCAATCTTATTCGTATCAGCTACCGGAAAATCAGCTAGGTGGACACTATCAGGAGCTTCGGGGAATGCTGAGCAGACCAAGTTCTGGTACAACGCCTCAGCAACAAAGGGAGTAAATGGAGCCAGCAGCTTTGATAGTGTAGCCAGACACTGGTAAAGGTTAGTGTATGCTGACAGTTTATCGGCATCATTCTCGCTCTTCCAAAACCGCCGACGACTCCGACGCACATACCAGTTGGAAAGGTCATCGACAAAGCTTTCAATCTTCCTTCCCGCCTCCGTTGGGTTGTAACTGTCTAAAGCAGCATCAACATCAGCTATAAGCTGATTAAGCTCAGAGATAATCCACCGGTCAAGCTCCGATGGCTCTAATGAAGCCCCATCAGAGTTAGGGGTGAAGTGGTCTATATTAGCATAGGTGACGAAAAAGGAATAGACATTCCATAGCGTGAATAAAAAGCGGCGAGTTATCTCCGAGACTAGCTTCTCAGAAAAACGACGCACATTACCTGGTGGTGAAGTGGTAAAACAGTACCAGCGCAGGGCATCAGCACCATACTTATTAGTCACTGCCCCTGGCTCAACCACATTTCCCCTAGCCTTGCTCATCTTTTCCCCTTTGGCATCAAGGATATGCCCGAGACAGATAACATTCCTGAAACAGGGTTGATTAAAGAGCAGGGTAGATATGGCATGCAAACTGTAAAACCAGCCACGAGTCTGGTCAACTGCTTCACAAATATAGTCTGCAGGGAACCGCCCATCCTCAAGTAAGCTCCCATTTTCAAAGGGATAGTGCCATTGAGCTATCTGCATGGCTCCAGAATCAAACCAGCAGTCAATTACCTCAGGCACCCGCCTCATCTTTGCCCCGCACTTAGGGCAATCAAAGGTTATCTTATCAACATAGGGACGATGCAAGTCCAGGGGCTCTTTTAATCCAGCAAACCCAACCTTACCTTTTAACTCCTCCATACCGCCGACGCACTCATAGGTGTCGCAAGATTCACATTGCCATATATTGAGGGGGGTCCCCCAATAGCGCTCCCGGGAGAATGCCCAGTCAACATTGTTCTCCAGCCAGTCACCAAACCGACCATACTTAATATGCTCCGGATACCAGTTTATCTCGTTATTCCCGGCAATAAGGCTTTCTTTAACTGCCGTTGTCCGGATATACCAGGTCTCCTTGGCATGGTAAATGAGAGGTGCCTCACAGCGCCAGCAGAAGGGATAGGTATGACGAATTGTTTCACTGTGAAAGAGAAGCCCCCTTGCCGTCAGGTCATCCAGCACCAGGGGGTCAGCGTCTTTAACAAACTTTCCAGAGAAGGTGTAAATACCGGTAATGTTATACTGCGAGTCCACATGATCGACAAAATTCAAGCAATAATCAGGATGCATTCCAACTTCAAAGTCAACCTCGCCAAAGGCAGGGGCGACATGCACTATACCAGTTCCCTCTTCCATAGACACAAAATCGGCAGCGATTACTTTATAGGTTAAGTTTTCTTTCGGCTTCTGCAATTTTAACCGCGGTGCTTCTAATACATCAGCTTCATTAATGAACTCTAAACGCTTCCGTTCTACATTGAACTGATGAGGATCATAGAGCGGTATGTAATTTACTCCAGTTATCGTGGCTAAATCGCTTCCCTTCAACTTTGCGACCACTTCACAATCATCAAGCCCTACCTGTTTCAAGCGAGCCGAAGCTAAAATTAGATACTCATCGCCTTTTTTTACCACCACATATTCAGCATCTGGAGCTACTGCCAAAGCAGTATTACCTGGCAGTGTCCATGGTGTTGTCGTCCAGGCAAGTAAATAGGTTGGTTTATCTCGCGAAAGTTCATAAAGCTCCTTTTGTTTATTAGGTTTATCATAATCATAATCTGTTATAAAGGACGGCACAATCTTAAACTTTATGTAAACCGAAGGGTCTTCAGTATCATCCTTATAGCCCAGGGCAACCTCATGGGAGCTGAGGGAGGTGCCACAGCGGGGGCAATTGGGGGTAACCTTATAGCCCTGATACACTAGCCCCTTATCCCACATCTGCTTTATTGCCCACCAGCAACTCTCAATGTAATCATTCTCCATGGTGATATAAGGATGTTCCAGGTCAACCCAGAAAGCAATGCGCTCAGTCATTACCTCCCATTCCTTGAGGTAGCCATGGACGCTCTCCCGGCAACGGGCGTTAAATTTGTCGATACCAAAGTCTTCAATCTGTGTCTTGCTGGTAAGACCTAGTGCCCTTTCCACCTCTAATTCTACCGGTAGTCCGTGTGTATCCCAGCCGGCGATACGTGGCACATAGTAGCCCTTCATCGTCCGGTAGCGTAGTATAATATCTTTGAAGACACGGGACAGTACGTGATGTATCCCCGGGCTGCCATTAGCTGTAGGTGGCCCTTCATAGAATACAAAGCGGGGCCTATCGCGACGAGCTTCCACACTCCGCTCAAAGACATTATTTTTTCCCCACCAGCTAAGTATATTCTCCTCAACCTGGGGTAAATTCACCTTACTACTCACTGGATGAAACATAACCAAAACCCTTTCTATATTAAAAAATCTCGTCTTGTCGGGACGAGATTTTTATACCCGTGGTACCACCCCACTTCCCCCACCCAAGGCGGGGGCACTCTTTTAGGACACTCTACATGCCCTCGTCTAAGATAACGGCTGACGAAACCGACCAAATCTAATAGGAGGACTAACTTGTAGTCCGCCATTCGGTTGGTGGCTCAGGAGGGATTTTCAGGGGGTGGACACATCTGCTTCCACCGCATCAGACTCGCTGGGTGTCCATTATCTCCCTTACTCGTCTCCGTTACTGCCTTTGCAAACTAAAGATTAGCACACCCCAAAAATAAAATCAATTATACTACTTGGTTAAGAAGCTGCTGCCTTTTGTTTTATCAGCCAGTACTCTAAGCTATCGGCCAAGGCCAGCCAGCTAGCCTCTATGATGTTGGTTGAGCTGCCCACCGTTCTCCATTCCTCAACGCCATCGCTGGACTCAATAAGGACACGCACCTGAGAGCCAGTGCCCACACTTTCCTCAAGAATGCGAACCTTATAGTCAACCAGTTTGACTTGAGCTAAGCTGGGATAAAACTGGAGTAAAGCCTTGCGTAATGCATCATCCAGGGCATTAACGGGTCCGTTGCCCTCAGCCGCGGTGTGAATTATCTCGGTGCCTACCTTTACCTTTATTATTGCCTCGGATAGTGCCTCCTCTGGGCTTCTCCGGGTTGGTGGTCGCCGTCGGCTCTCTACTACTACCATAAAGTCGACTAGCGTAAAGAGTGGTTGGTAATCAGGCTTGGCCCGGTGGAGCAGTAACTCAAAGGAAGCCTCGGCATTCTCATACTGGAAACCGCGACTCTCCAGCAACTTGACCTGCTCTAATAGCTTCTCTGCCTCTTTACCTTGTAATGGTAAATCTATGCCCCTTTCCCTTGCCTTATATATGATGTTACTCTTTCCTGATAGCTCAGATACCAGTACTCTCGGCTGATTACCTACATGAGTCGGGTCTATATGTTGATAGCTCCCAGACCACTTGGTCATGCCGGCAACATGAAGTCCAGCCTTGTGGCTAAAGGCGCTAGAGCCGATATAGGGCGAAAAGGGGTCAGGGGGAAGATTGGCCACCTCGCTTACAAAACGTGATACCTCAGTTAATTTAGCCAACTGCTCGTTGGTAACGCAATCAATGCCCATCTTGAGCTTCAAAGCGGGGATAATAGAACAAAGATTAGCATTACCACAGCGCTCACCATAGCCATTGATAGTCCCCTGAACCTGGCTGGCCCCAGCGTTTACTGCCGCCAAAGTATTAGCTACCCCTAGTTCGGCATCATTATGAGCATGTATGCCCAGAGGAGTAGTCGTTAGCTTCCTGGCTGCCTCAATGGCAACCGTTATCTCATTAGGCAGTGTGCCCCCATTGGTATCGCAGGGCACTAGGCAATCAGCCCCAGCTTCGGCGGCTACCTCCAGAACACGAAGGGCATAGCCGGGGTTAGCCTTGAAGCCATCAAAGAAGTGCTCAGCGTCAAAGAAAACGGTAAGCCCCTTTGCCTTAAGATACCTTATTGAGTCGGCAATCATACTTAGGTTTTCCTCCAAACTGGTCTCCAGCACCTGGGTAACCTGCAAATCCGAGCTCTTGCCGACAATAGTAACCGCCTTTACCCCGGCATTAGCCAGAGCCTGGAGGTTAGCATCAGTTTGAGCTTTACTTATAGGGCGTCTGGTACTGCCAAAAGCGACTAGCGAGGAGTGATGAAGAGCCAGGCTCTGTGCCTTTTTAAAGAACTCAACATCCTTAGGATTAGAGCCAGGCCAACCGCCTTCTATGAAGTGGATACCTATCTCATCAAGCTTGCGGGCAATGTCTAGCTTATCAACCGTTGAGAAGGAAACACCTTCTCTCTGTGCCCCATCCCGGAGTGTAGTATCATAGAGTTGGATTGATGCCAATGCTTAGCCTCCTACCTTCCCGGCAATTAAGTCTCCCATCTCCTCCGTCCCCACCCTTATTTTACCTTCATCCATTATATCATAGGTACGGTAACCTTCTTGTAATACGTCATCAACCGCAGTCTCAATAGTCTGCGCCTCCTGTATTAAGCCGAATGAGTAGCGGAGCATCATGGCTATACTGAGAATGATGGCAATGGGATTAGCCATATTCAGTCCTGCCCGGCGTGGAGCACTGCCGTGAATAGGCTCATACATACCGAATATATTGACTCCTTCCTGTGGCACTTCAGCTAGACTGGCTGAGGGCAGCATTCCCATTGAGCCAGCCAGCATTGATGCCTCATCGGTAAGAATATCACCAAACATATTCTCAGTAACCAGAACATCAAAGTATGGTGGGTTTTGAATAAGTCGCATGGCGCAAGCATCTACCAGCATATGCTCTAGTTCCACATCAGGGTATTCTTTAGCCACCTCCATTGCCACCTGCCGCCATAGTCGGGATGACTCGAGCACATTGGCTTTATCCACTGAGACTAATTTCTTACGCCGACCTTGTGCCAGCTCAAAGCCAACCCTAACGATACGCTCAATTTCCTGCTCAGAGTAGGTCATTGAGTCAGTAGCTCGTCTACCCCGGGATGTCTGCCACTGCCTTTTGGGTCGGGCAAAGTAGAGACCTCCGGTAAGCTCACGGACAAATATTAAATCTACCCCTTTGATGACCTCCGGTTTCAGGTTGGTGGAATCAACCAGAGTAGGGAAGACTTTGACTGGGCGGAGATTGGCAAACAGCCCCAGCCCCTTCCGCAACGCCAGGAGACCGTCTTCTGGGTGAACCCTAGCTTTGGGGTCATCCCACTCAGGTCCGCCTACTGCGCCCAGTAACACAGCATCGGAATCCCGGCACATTTTCAGCGTATCTGGCGAGAGGGCGGTTCCTAACTGGTCAATGGCAACCCCGCCCACCAGTCCGTAGTGTAGGCTAACGTCATGTCCGAATCTCTTACCTGTTACTTGTAATACCTTGGTTGCTTCGTTGGTGACCTCGGGACCAACGCCATCGCCGGGTAGAACTGTCAGGTTAAATTGCAAGCTTAGTCCTCCTCGCTATTCTCTTTTTAGTGTATTCAATGAGGCCGCCGGCTGAAATAAGCTCAGCCATAAACTCAGGATAAGGGCTTGCCGTGAACGCCATACCAATAGACAGGTTTTTTATCTTTCCGCCAGGCAGGTCAACTGC
>DUER01000152.1 GCA_011192075.1 Dehalococcoidia bacterium
ATACTATGTCTCTTCAGCTTGGATGCCATTTTCTTTCCATTGCCCACAAACTTATCCATCTCTGCCCAGAAAGCCTTACTATGGTCTTTTTTACGGGTATGAACTAGCTCATGTAGAATAACATAGTCAATCAGTTCATCAGGGAGTTTGACGAGTTTCATATTCAGGCTGATGTTGTTCTTACTTGAGCAGCTACCCCATCTTGTCTTTTGATTTCGAATAAATACTCGGTTATAGGAAAACCCGTTGTTTTTGGCGAGCTGTTTTAGTCTCATGGTTAGTAGTGTTTTGGCTTCTTCTCTATCTATGCCATCAGCAGGGTTGGAGTTAAAGTAGCCCTGTCTCTCATATTGCTTCATTTTTTCAAGGTGTATCTTTATCCAATCTGCCTTAATTTGTGCGAATTGCGCTGCCTTCTTGAAGGACAATCTATAAGGAACAGCTACTCGTACACCCTTTAACGGTTTCACGGATATACTTATCCGTTTAGCTCGCTTGCTACGTTCAAATAATACCGGGCCTACACCATCGATTTCAATAATTGTATCGTTCACACTTAATTACCTCAATTGCCATTTCTTGTAAACCGTTGGTGTTAAAATGCTGCCTTCAACTGATATCGGCTTTTCTTGTAAGACAGTAGTGCTAGTACTACACTTTTTTAGATGTGATATTTTTATAATTATACCACCCACCAGGGCTTTATTGTGCCAATAACGTGTCACTTTTGTACCTTTTTAAACGCTTTTAAATAGACTGTTTAAAAATACATGGTTATAAAAGTGGTCTAGGTGTCACTGGCAGGTGTAAATGAGACAGAAGTGGCATGATATCATCAGTTTGACCAAGATTAGGGCATAGAAGAATCCCTTTTCGGTAGGTGTTGCATCGAGAGTTACCAATGGCAGGGGCACAGAAGGATAGTTCTGTGCCCAACTGCTTTTTGTGATATAGAGTTATTAACTATATACCATGATTGTAGATCATGTGTACTTTTGGGTGTTACTTTTCCAGATAATCACTTAACAAACGTTCCTTTTTACCTAGTATTGACGGAGTCTCAGCTGATATACCCCTCCAATCGGTCTAGTTCTAACACTATTTTATTTGTTAAGACAGAAGAGGTTAGGAGTAGCTCATTCACTTAATTCTCCGCCTTGTGTTATCTTTTCATGACTTGCTTCCCCCACGCCGACCTTTGGCAGCCAGGCTAACCAATTAGGTAAATACCAGTTCCACTTACCCAGCAGTCGCATAACCGCCGGAACCAACACGCAGCGGACGATAGTTGCATCCATCAGTACTGCTATCGCCAAGCCAAAACCCATCTGCTGCATCATTACCATATCGCCCAGAGCGAAGCCGCCGAATACTGCTACCATGATCAATGCGGCTCCTGTAATCAGACGCCCCGTAGATCGAATCCCAAATGCTACGGCATTATGGTTATCACGGGTCTGATTGAACCGTTCCCGAATCCGGCTTAGCAGGAACACATGGTAGTCCATAGAGAGGCCAAATAGAATTGAGAACAGGAACAACGGAAGCCAACTCTCTATAGCATCTACCTGCTGGAAGCCCAATAAATTGGCCCCAAAACCTTTCTGGAAGACCAGCACTACCAGGCCATAGGCAGCGCCGACGGACAACAGGTTCATTATAATTGATGTTATTGGTATCACAATAGAGCGAAACGCTAGGGTTAGAAGCAAGAAACTCAGCCCTAAGACGAAAGCAAATACTATAGGTGTATATGTATCTGTTGTCTGGTTGAAGTCCAGTATTTGAGCGGTGCTACCGGTAACTAAGACTTCGACGGGCTCACTATCAAATGCTTGTGGGATGTAGTCCTGCCGCAGCCGTATTATAGCATCGGTTGACTCTCTGCTGAGCGGATCTCCGGCTAGTCTCACCGAAAGGATGGAAAGATTTGCCTCCGGATGTACTATCACCCCAGAGGCACCAAAAACTGTATCCGCGGCCAAGTCTGCTCTGAGTTGCTCAATGCCCATCTCCACCGCCGCCAAATCAGTCTGCCCATCGATAACTATGTTGGCTGGTGCATCTTGTCCAAATCCAAACTCTTGCTGGAGGACGAGGAATGCTTCTTTAGACCTAAAGTCGTCAGGTAGAGCGCTTACGCCCGAGAATCCCTTGTTGAGGTCAAGATACGGGACTATAGCCGTTACCAGTAAGGCTAAGGCTACGATCAGGCTGATCACGGGTCGGCGCATAACGGTATATGCAATCCAGTTCCAAAACCCACCACTGAGTTTAGTGTCCATCCCGGCCTTACGCCGTTGAATCAGGGGTATGCGGATGGCATTGACTTTATCGCCAAGTAAACTAAGTATAGCTGGCAGTAACGTCAAAGATGCCAGTATCGTAACGATGACGACTAATATAGCACCGACACCCATGCTTTGGAAAATAGACATTGGGAAGATAAGTAGGCTGCATAGAGCCAACACGACCGTCATCCCACTGAACAGCACTGCCCGGCTGGCGGTGTTGCCCGCTTTAGCTATGGCCTCATTTTTTTCAAGTCCTCTCGCTCTCTCCTCCCGGTAGCGGGAGACAATAAAGAGCGAATAATCGATACCTACTGCCAGCCCCATCATGGTTATCATATTAGTTACGAAAAATATTAGATCAAACGCCTGACCGATCAGCGCCGTGGCCCCGAGAGCCACAAGCACAGCGGCCAGTGCGAGCACAATAGGAATAATAGAGGCGACTATAGCTCCAAACACAAGTGCTAAAACAACAAGCGCTACGGAGATTCCAATAACTTCACCAGTCATCATGTCTTTCTCAGCAAGCTCAATGAGTTCTTTCTCCATAGTGGCATTACCGCTTATCAGGACATCGAAGGCATCACCCTCGCCTGCCTTGTCAACGACCTCATGGACCCGCTCTACCTCTTCAGCGTTAGCCAACACTAATGGCATAATTGTCGCATTGCGGTTGGCCGAAACGAGTGACTCGTCACCTGTCAGATAATAGTGCACCCCACCGACAACCACCTCGTCTCCCAAGGCCATGAAATCACCGAATAGGCCTTCGACATGGCTCTGGTAAGCTGGGTCGTCCACGGTAAAGGTTGTTGAGCGTACGATGACCATTTCATCAATAGTACTTTCCTGCCTACCGAGTCGCTCCTCCAGCAGTTTATCGGCTTGCTTGGATTCAGGGTTATTATTGATAGTCTCATCTGTAGTCAGTGCGTCACCGAGCAGTGTGATAACCAGTATGGATGCTACGATCAAGCTTACAGCCCAGATTCCGATAGTGATCCATGGGTGATGTCCAGCACTGCGTGCCAGGGACTCAGTGGTCAAACTAAGTTTCACAATTAGCTCCTTTTACTGATCTCATTTCCTTTGCGTATTCCCAAGAGTTTTACTTTCTATCCAAAGAATGGCGTCAAGTTAAATTCGGCACATAGAGCTGAGGATAGTTCTAGTTAGTAATAGTAGTAGCCACTTACATAGATGGTGAAACTGTGTTCGTACCGTTGTGCTTTCTTTACATGGCTATCTGATTATGCTTGATCAATTCCACGAGTAAATAGCATAGGGGTCTTACAGGTGTATCAGCCTATCAGCTAATTCTTTATTCTTTTCCATCTGGTTCAATAAAATCTGCTGAACAAGGTCGCAAGCCTCACCCATTCTAGGGTCACTTAAGCTATAATACACATTTATCCCCTGGCGACGTGACTCTACTACCCCTCTATTGCGTAGAATTGCTAGATGTCGGGAGACAATTGACTGGTTGACTTCAGCTACTTCAGCAAGATCATTTACAGTCTTTTCCCCACTACGCAATTCGTTAATGATCAATAATCTTTCAGGATTGGACAAGGTCTTACACAGTTCTGCCTTCAATCTATATAAATCTTTGTCATGTTCCATAATCAGCTATGTCCTTATATGTATATATATGTCTATTGATATATTATACTAAAAACCACAATTTATCAACCATTTATTCATGACCGGGAGCCGGAAACGGTCCAGTTATAATATTCTAACTTACCGAAGTGGAATATACTTACTACTTTGGGGAGGACAAACGATAACAGCAGTATATGTGTCTTATCCGATGAACGTAAACATTGCCTGAACAAAGACTACTGGGGGCACCACACCAGTCTGTTACTAGGGGGGTGTAAGTACTTCTAAGTCTGTGCTTCAAGAATGTTTTTCAAGTTGCCAAGACTCTTCTTTAACTCCTTGCGCATCGAGCTTACCAACATCGTCGAAAATAGCTTGAGGAACCCACCCACTTTGATATCGTACATGATGGTAAATTTTATGCCTCCCTCTAAGGGGGGTCATAGGTATTATGCTGTTCAATGGTCATGGGCCCGGAGGTAATATTCTCGACAAACTACCTATTGGGCCAACTTCTTTTTCATCCCTGTGCATCTTCTGATGGTCTTTAGGTGTTGCTCTCACCGTAGTGTCATCATACACGCACCCTAATGCTTTCTTTTGAGCTGCCTTAGATAGAGGATGATGTCCTTGCCTTCCATCTTTACCTGCTTTCTAAGGCGATATCTTTTGACCTTCTTCTATTAAACTGCATTCCCGTACAGGACACCTTACACAATCATGATAAAACGTAGGGAGCAAGTAGTTGTGAGCTTCAATTTAGTCTACCGATTTGCCAATTTATTATAGATCTCTGGTCTTCCCTTCTTTATCAGATCCATGTTTCTGGCCACCAGCATTGCGGGGATTCCTACCCTACCTTGAAAAAGACTATAAATATAGTCTATATCCTCATCGGAACATATCCCGTGCAGTAAATATAGGACACTGAGAGTCCSGCYGTATTCAGGGTTATTAAAAGCGAAGGCCTGTTGCCACCAGTCTATATAATCTGGATAACCCTTTTGGCCGTTTAGTTCCTTCTCAATAGCTWTGACGGCTTGATAACCACAGGCAACGGCACCCTGTGTCCAAGTTTCAATCGGAGCTGCGGCATCACCGATAAYCACCACATTTCCTGCTACCGGTTCACTTAGGGGAACGCGTACAATACCRSTGAAAGGGACARCCTCCCTCTTCATAAKTCTTGCTTGGCGAAACATGTGAGCATACCTTGGGTCACYCATAAATTTCTCGATGACGGCGACTGCATTAGTAGWWKCAGCTCCCACTGTGTAGCTATTATCTGCCGATAGGCCTATCATGACAGAACCGCCGGGATTGATGCTTGGAATRGCCCAGCTTAACCACGAAGAATCAGGGAAGCCGGTTTCTATTCCTTCYACAATATAATGAACGAATCCTGCCCTCTCTRATCCTTTCCAAAGTATCTGCCGCTTTTTGTTTAAGCCYAGACTTTCCACAATACTTGAACTAACTCCATCGGCAGCAATAGCTGCCTTTGCCTCCAGAGTYTGCTCGCTTGATTTACTTCGTACCCGTACTTTCACCCCATACTTGGTGTTCTCTGCGCCCAGACCGATGGTTTCTGACAGCACCTCTGCTTTGGCTTTTTTCACTGATGCAAGGAGTCCAACTAGGAAGGTCTCTTTATGGAAATAGAAACCCCAGGGCCGATCATTCCAGTGGTACTGGTTTATCGAGTGCCCACTTGGGGAAATGTAGATCCAGTTAAGGTAGGGTCTCAAGCAACCATCGTAATCAAGGGAGAAACCTGGTGCAGGGAAGTGAAATCGTGTAGTTTTATCGTCATACTCTATTGAGACCGGTTCAATGTATCCATCCCTGTGCATTTCTCCGGTATCTGATTTATCATCAGCCATTACGGTCAGCTTACGGACATAGAATATTTGAGAACAAGCTCGGTTGATCTCAGTGATGTTCCTTTTTCGTTCAATCAGAACGACTTTCAAGCCATCCTCGGCAGCTGTCTTAGCAGCCATCAAACCCCCGGGACCACCACCAACAATGATCAAATCGTACTTCATATTTTCTCCATTCCTTTTTGGGATGGCAAGGATTATCGAGAAACAACATAGGGCCGCCAACGATCAAAGCAAGCATTGGGGTCCTCAAATATGGTGCTTCCCGGCGGATAAGTGGCTAATATAGGTTCTATTAACTTCGAAAAGTGGGCAAGACCCTCCTTCAGTTTACTATAGAACTCCGGATTGTCATCTTTGACCTGTTCCGGGTTTTTGGACAGCGCTAGTGTTGGCACAACTTTTTGCCCCTGAAAAAATTTACAGACATAGTCTATCTCGTCATCAGTCCACGTCTGGAACAGTCCATGGCCTAACATTACCCTCGGGAAGTAACCGGGATCATTGAAATAGAATGCCCTCTGCCACCAGTTTATATATTCGGGATAGCCCTTTTGGCCACTAAGCTCCTTCTCAATAGCTTTGACTGCCTGATAACCACAGGCAACAGCACCCTGTATCCAAGTTTCAACTGGGGATCCGGCATCACCGACGATAACTACATTTCCCACAACCGGTTTCCTTACAGCAGAGCGGACCGTGACCGACACAGCATACTCCTTTATCATCTGGGCATTGCGAAACCAGTGTTCGCACTGGTAAGCCTTAACCGCTTCCTTGTAGTTGTCCGATAAGTACTTCGCATCCCCCTTTGTAAGACCCATTGTGAACCCTTGTTTAGCCTTGAACATGAGTATGGAATTTTCATGCCCAGGGAAATCAGGCTCTACTCCTTCTACATCGTAGGAAACGTGCTGAAATCGGGGTATGAACACCACCCGTTCTTGATTCAATCCCAAGCTCTCAACAATGTTTGAGTTGAGTCCATCAGCAGCGATTGCCGTCTTTGCCTCTAAAGTCTGTTCTCCCAACTCACTTCGCGTGAGCACTTTGACACCGCCTGATGTATTCTCTGCTGCGACCCCTGCGGTTCCAGGCAAGACTTCTACACCGGCCTTCTCGGCTTCTGAGAGGAGACCCGCCACAAATGCTTCCTTATCAAAATAGAAGCCAAAAAATTCATCCTTCATGGTATACACCTGGTGTCCAGACGGCGAAATCCAGATGACATTCCTATAGGGCTTTACGGGGCCGTTATAGTCTATCGAAAAACCCGGTCCGGGGAATAGAAGCTTGGTTTTATTTTGGCTAAGTTCCGCCTTAACTGTTTCAAGGTAGCCATCAGGACATACCCATTCCAGGTAGAAAACCTGAAGACAGGAACGATTTATTCTAGTAATATCTTTCTTGCGCTCAATGAGAACGACTTTCAAACCGTCCTCAGCGGCTGTCTTAGCTGCCATCAGGCCTCCTGGTCCACCACCAATAACAATTAGATCATATTTCATATTTCTCCTCGTATATTATTCTTAAGGTCACTCCCTATGTAGGACTCTAATGTAATCTTGTCATGAGAGTTTGTCAATATGGAATGTGGTTAGGGTTTGGGAATAATAATAATATAGCTGGAACAATTTGGGGGCAGGGCAACACCTTGGTAAAATTCCCGGGGACACCTGCCTATGACCGATTTGACGGTTATCTCCGCAGTACAATTGTTGTTGGTAACGGCCTCTACGTATTAAGCAGTGCACAACCATGATCCGTAGGATAAACAGATTTAGACGGCGTAACAAATTGGATCCCACACCTAAGGCACCATAAGCCTATACTCTATACTACAATTCCATGGCCCTTAGAGTGGAGGATCAGCGTCCTCCCTGTATCTCCCTGTCATGTCTTCTATCTGTATGATTCCAATGTAAGAAGTCCCCATTCTCCTTAGTTGTTCATCGCTTGGCGACTTAACCATGAGTACATCAAAGAATTCCTTCTTCGCCTCAACATCTTCTCTCAGGGAAACCGTGCCATGACAGATTACACTAGCCCATCCTTTCTGAAATTCATCCACCTCAAAGCAAACCCTGTTGTTGTTTTTGATAAAGTCCACTTTCTTTCCCTGCTTAACTGAATGAAAGAGGATCCTCCCTTGGCTATATCCATAGGATACGGGAACGACGTAGGATTCATTTTGAAAGGTAAGTCCTAATCTACCATATGAGCATTTCTTAAGAAAACGCTGCATTTCATCTTGAGTCATCGTCCTTGCTTGACCATGTCTAAGCTCACTCATATTCTACCCTCCTTAGTTTTATATAATATTAGTTAGCCGGATTTAGCACAAGTCAAGCAGTAGAATGCTAGGTTGAAAATAAGTTCTGCTCAGCAATATCGTAACGCGACAGTAGCTACGAGTCAACAATGAGATCTATATGTGCTAGAGTACTTGACAAAGCATATCATTGTGCTACACTAAATGTCACTTAGCATTAAAAAGAAGCCAAAACACCCCAGAGCGGGAACTAGCAACGGGTATTAGCGGCAAAAGATAGAGGCTACATGCTGGAGTGTGGACTTAAATAAGAATTCCGGTTAATAGTATAGAACTAATAAAGAAGAAAGGGGGTAAGGCGTATAAACCAGCATAGCTAGAAAGTGGGACCAAAATGCTGTTTCCCTATAGTATTAATTAATTAAGGAGGAGGTAAGTTAAGATGCAGTCTCCTTTTCCCAGTTCTGATAGTTTTGCTGTTGAGGGCTATAAGCCTCAGCCGTTTCCCGAAATGCTTTGGCCCGTTTTATCTAAGCTTGACCTGAAGCTGATGGATACTTATCTGGGGTACGATGTTACCACTTTGCGGAACATCAAAACGCCTATGGTAGAGGGATATATGATGATCTGGGCCGTGGACAAAGTTAAACGGTTGAGCCTAAGCCATCTAGTTTTCATGAAACGGATGGTATTTAGCGAAGTAGGCATGGGGCCAAACGAAGACTACGATTTTCCATTATTCAGTTCTGAGCTTGTTGAAAATCCCGCTAACGCACATTTCCTCGCGGATATGCATGCTATGAGAGACATTGTTATTGATACCTGGTACCGGGAAAAGTACCTTGATCCGCTAGACTCCATATGGAAAGAGTATCAGGACGTGAATAACGACATAAACCCGAATCCATGGTATAGAGCCTTCCAGAGCCCCTACTCCATTAGTGGCCGTCACAAGCCGCAAGACGGCGACAGGTCCTTTTTCCCAAGAATAATTGAATGTTTAGTCAAGTACCTCGAATATTACATAGGCAATGTGCTTCCGCAAGCTACACCAATTGAATCCCCTGAGGTGAAGGAATACGTAAAGAAGAGGAAATACTCAATAATGGAGCAGTATCGGACTCTAGACCCTGGTGCAGGACCAATAATGAAGAGTCTAGGTATAGAAGAAGGCAAGAAACTGCTTGAGGTCTTGTTTTCCTGAGACAAGCGGTCCGTGAATCTAGTTCAAGGAGGCCTAGGTATCATGGCTGAATTGGTGTTTGAGATTAAATTGGATCCAAACAAGTGCACTGGGTGCGGAACATGCGTGGATGAGTGCCCTATGGGGGTGTATGAGATTGTTACCGTCGGCCGAAAAAAGCAATCTAGAGTCAAAGACCTTGATATGTGTCTAGGGTGTCATACCTGCGAATTGCGGTGCCCATACGAAGCAGTAAAGGTATATCCACCACTCGAAGACCTGGAGAAGATTTTGCAGAGTTAGTTCTCCAGATTCTTAGCTTGATGATTTCCGGGGAAAGATTGAGGGAATCTAGGGCGGAGAGGAGAAGGTTATGTCACTCGCAGATATTATTATAAATGGCGTTGAACGAATTGCTGACAACGCTGAAATTAAAAAATTCTTCCAATATCTTGATGGGGAGACTCTGGTTGTGAACCTGATAGGGGATAGCACGGTAACATTCACCGTGAACAACGGTGAACTAGCTATCCGTGAGGGCGAAGCTCAAGACGCGCCAGCAATAACCGATATTGAGCCGCAGAAATTCGTAGGCTTTATAAACGGCGAAACTCCCTTCGGGGGGCTTTTTACTATCGAATTTCCAGAGTATCTCCAGCCAAGAAAAGGAAAGCTCGATGAAATGGGCGGGGATTTTTGGTTATTGACCCCGATCTCTGGAGGCCTGACGCAACTCTACTGGGAAGACTCAGAATTTCGGGGTATGGTTGACAGTTTTACTCACCCTATCTCTAAGACTTGAGAAGCATATGAGTTCCCATACTATTCTTAATTTGAATGCTTATCTCCAACTTCGAATTGGTTATGCCTAATAGTTGGGTTTTAAAGCAAAGGAGGTGTCATCATGTGAGCCCAATATGACCGGGAGTTCTAAATATTAGGGAGGTGAAACAATGAGAAAAAAGGTATTGCTAGTTTTTTTAGCCATGGTGCTGGTAGTATCCCTGGTGGCATTTGGTGCTTGTAAGGCTGAGGAAGAAGAACCACCGCCACCACCACCTCCACCAGTAGAAGAGGAGGAAGAACCACCACCACCACCTCCACCTCCACCATGGGAATGGCCGGAATTATTAGCCGCGTTGACGATGCCAGTGGGATCCATGGGTTATGGTACCATGGTAGCCTGGACGGCAGTTATGCAAGAGGATACGGGGATGCAGATCAGATTGGTGCCCGCAGGCGCGTCTAGTGCAGAAAATTTTCAAAACTTGAAGGACGGCCCATATGTATGGCACATGGACGCTCCATCTCAGATCGGTGGCTTGCTGGAGGGAATAGGCGGATATGCATCCAGAGATTTGGGTCCTTTTCAAATAAGGGGTCTTTGGCCATCATACGAGAGCGTCACTGGCTATTTGGTCAGGGGAGATTCCGATATAAAAACCCCTCGGGACATAAAGCCAGGGACCAAGATAGCCTACCTGGCTGGCTCGCCGATGGGGAAACTGCCAATGGACGCCCTAGTTGCGTGGTCTGGTGTTGACCCAAACGACATAGAGTGGCTTCCTTTCACTGGCTTTTGGGACTCTCTTGATATGGTACGTGATGGTAGCGCTGATGTTACTTGGACTTTCCCCACAGCACCACAAGTATTTGAAGCGGCCGCTTCTCCGAGTGGAATAGCCTTCATAGACCTTGATGTGGAGGCAGACCCGGAGGGAGGAGAGCGATTCTTGTCGGTGTGGCCTACTATCGCGTTTGGTGTTAACCAGCTAGGAGTTCCGGAGTCCATTGGCAATAACGGGCTACTCCAAATAACTGGTCATTATGCTGTGGCCGATTCCGATCCCGAGTTGATATACCAAATCTGCAAATGGCTGTGGGAAAACTATGATAGTTATAAGGACCTCAGCCCTACTCTGACGTACCATCACATTGATACTGTCATGAAGATGGTGGAGACTGACTTTGTTCCACCACATGAGGGGCTGGTAAGATACCTCAAGGAACTAGGGAAGTGGACACCGGCTCATGAGGCCCGGTACCAAGCAAACGTGGACTTAATAACCAGGTATGTGGAGGCTTACAAGACTGCTATCACTATGGCTGAGGAGCAGCAAATAGACGTAGGCCCCAAGAACGAGGAGTGGATAGCGCTCTGGGAGAATTACAAGAAGGAGCTGGCTCTTCCCTTGTTTACTATGTTCCTTGGTGTAGACTAAGGACGGAGTGAGGGTACTGACTTAGACGGGGTTATCCCTTCCAGCACCCTCACTCCGATTACTACGTTTTTACCTCTACATTGTCACGACTTCGGGAGGTAATGGTATATTGACATGCTATGGCCGGCACATTTTTTTTTAAAGGGTAGCCATGCCTAACGTAGAGCGTAAAAGACAGGGCAGTGTCACGATTGAAGTCGGCAGGTATGACAGCCTACCCAAAGTGATGAAGGTTATCTACCTTACCTTTATCGTTAGTGGGGTGGGTATTTTTATTTTCAGTAACTGGGGCTGGAACATTGGAGGATGGGTTTTTACTAGCTTCCAGTATTACTACCTCCTCTACGCTCTCTTCTTCACTGGCGTCTTCATAATGTTACCGGCACGCAAGAAGGACGCAAATAGACTCCCATGGTATGACGTCTTGATGGCTGCTATCGCCTTTGGCACCTGTATCTACTGGATGGCAGTCGCTTGGGACATAACCCAGCTGGCAATTTGGATTCCCCCCGAGCGAAATTATGATTTTATCATCGCGCTTGTTTTCTGCTTTCTAGCTGTGGAGAGCGGGAGGCGGCTGGGTGGTATCCCCTACACTATTATCAATGTCATAGCTATTACTTACCCACTAATCGCTGGCTACCTGCCTGGGATGTTTAAAGGGGTACAGTTTACCCTTCCTGAAGTAGTGGGCACCTTTGCTTTTAGCACGGATGGAATCCTTGGGATGCCAGGACAGGTAATGGGGTCGATTCTCATTGGTTTCCTCGTTTTCTGCGGCTTGTTACTGGGTACAGGGGCGGGAGAGTTCTTTCTCAACCTGGCTGTAGGTATTATGGGTAGGTTTAGAGGCGGACCGGCTAAGGTGGCTGTAGTCGCCAGCGGGTTCTTTGGCAGCCTAAGCGGCAATCCTATTGCCAACGTCGTGTCTACTGGTGCCGTTACCATACCAGCCATGAAGCAACTAGGGTATCCAGCCCACTATGCCGGGGCCATAGAGGCAGCTGCCTCAAGCGGTGGCTCGATAATGCCGCCGGTGATGGGGACAATAGCCTTTCTTATAGCAGAGTTCGCCGGGGTACCGTATTCTGTAGTTATGGTGGCCGCCATCCTACCAGCTCTACTTTATTATTTTGGACTCTTGATGCAAGTCGATGCTTATGCCGGCAGGGTTGGTCTTCAGGGAATGCCCCAACAGGAGTGCCCATCGATTAAGGAAACGCTTCGGAAAGGCTGGCCGTTCTTAGCCGTACTGGCCTTCCTGGTGTTTGGGCTTCTTTACATGAGATGGGGGGTGAAAGCACCACTGTATTCAGCCGCTTTGATGATACTCCTTTCCTTCTGTAGTCGAGAAACTGCGCTTACTCCCAGGAGATTATTAGCCGCTATGGTCACGACAGGAAAAATAATGACCCAGACATTTGCCATGATACTTCCCCTAGGCTTCATAATCGCCGGGCTGAATGCAACCGGTATGCTTGCCGCATTCATGGCCCAGCTTCATACTTATGGTGGAGGAAATGTATACATAACTCTATTAATAGGAATGGCGACCTGCTATGTCTTCGGGCTAGTGGGTATGGCCATGGTGGCTTATATTGTCCTGGCAAGTACGATGGCGCCGGTCTTAGCCACGACAGGTGGACTAGACATCGTAGGTGTACACCTCTTTATCCTCTATTATGCGTTAATAGGGGGGTTGACACCACCGGTGGCTATTCTTGCCTTTATTGGGGCCAGTGTGGCTGGAGCTCATCCGATGAAGACGGCCTGGACAGCTATGCGCCTAGCTGTAGTGCTATACTTCTTACCCTTCTTCTTTGTAATGAACGACGCCTTACTTCTGAAGGGCCCGATTTGGGAATCGATTTCTCTTTTCGCCCTGTGCCTCGTGGGCATAACATTTCTTGCTGCCGGCCTGGAGGGTTATCTCCTTGTGGTAGGACGAATCAGGTGGTGGGTACGGCCATTCCTTATTGTGGGTGGGTTCCTTATTGCTTTCCCGGAGTGGATACCCACTATCTATGGCGTTGTGCTGACCGGGATAGGCATAGTTATTGCCCTGTTGGTGAGTAAGGTGGCAAAAAACCCAATAATTAGTTAATATTAGAAACTGGAGGTAAAAACATAATGAGTAAAGAAGTCACTCTCGGTGGTCAGCCTGGTCTTGTATTCGGGCCTGGTCCAGAGGGATGGTGGGACTCCGAGCGAGTCTCAGGGCCCCAAGTTCTGTGCCAGCCCGATCACACTTGGAAGATGTGGTACTATGGCCGTGATGTTACATTCGACCGGATGATTGGTCTGCAGTGTGGCCGCTGCGGCTTGGCTGAGTCTAAGGACGGTGTTAACTGGGAGCGTGTTCGTGGGCCGCTGACTATGGGCGCAGTCTTTGAACCCGTTCCGACTACAGAGGATCGCTTTGATAACGCTCATGTCGGCGTCTCGGATATCTGTTATGATAACGGACTCTACTGGATGTGGTACTTCGGTGGCGACCAGACGATCCTTGAATTTACCACTTTTGCTGGTACCCAGAAGATTAAGGGTATTTATATGCGGCCCGGCTGTGCTATCTCACGTGATGGCTTGAACTGGACACGTTTGGAAGGCCCCTATCGCGGCGCCTTCCTTGACCACGGCGGGTCGGACGACTGGGACGCCATGTTCTGCTCATGGCCGCGGGTTCTAAAGGATGACGATGGTAGTTACAAGATGTACTACCACACCTTCAACCCGGCCAAGAACGGTTTCTTTATAGGCGTGGCCATCTCAGAAGATGGGTTTCGCTGGCAGAAGGTGAGCCAGATTCTAGGTCCGGGCAAGCCGGGTAGTTTTGATGAGAGTGGACCTAGCTGCCGGCACGTACTCAAAATCAACGGTCAGTATGTGATGTTCTACGAAGCTGTAGACGCCGACTCCTACTATTGCATTGGTCTAGCTATTTCCGACGATGGCATCAAATGGCAAAAGGATGAGGCGGGTGAGCAACCCGGCGGCCCAGTGTTTGGCCATGCCCCAAAGGGCTCAGGGCGCTGGGATGCCTTGGCTACTGGCACTCCCCACATCGTGCCGATGCCAGACGGTAGCTACCGCATGTACTACGTCGGCGGCCAAGAAGGTGTTGGAAGTGGTGAGCTTGGGATGAAAGCCCAGATTGGTATGGCGGTGAGTGACGGCTCGAACTATCGCAAGTGGCGACGCTGGGGTGAGTAGATGATGTCCAAGGTGAATCTGCCTTAGAGGACTGTCATTGATGATAGTTACACTGATGCACTAGAGGTGACAACTTTGAGAGAATGGAAATGCTAGGAAATCTAATTCTGGAAAGCCCAACGAAAAAAGGAACCTTTTTCTAGCAAACGAACATCGGGACGGGTATTTATCCATATAAAACAGAGGAATTTTATATGAAAATGAAAGGCTCAGCTCATGGCCTTAAAGAACTTGGAAAAGGTTCCTTCACCATAAATCTTCTTGAGTATCATTGCCATCCTGTCCGTATCCTTCATGCCTGAGTATTGGGAAAGGATCCTTCTTTTTTGAGCCTCTTTGAAGGCTTCGTCTTTTCTTTCAGCTTCCTTCCATATGCGTACCCAGAGTTTGATAAACTCGGAGCAGAGATCGTACACTGTATTCGCTTTGTCTAAAGTCGTCTCGACTATTATAAATACCGGGGAGATATAGGATCTGACCCAGGTAGTGGTATCGTCTAAGTGGACCCGTTTAAAGTCAGGATGATTCCAGTACTTCTTATAGACGGCATTGAAAGGATCCAGATACCTCATCGTAAATTCATAGTCCATGACGAGGTCAAATCCGAAAGAGAAGTCGGTATCAAAACCAAAGTCACCATTCTTCATGATATTCCCGTTGATACCCCAGATTGGAATCTTGTATGAGAAGTCCGGAACGATCTGGAATAATTGCGCACCCAGAGCCAGTTCATTTTTTAAGTGTGGAAGGGGTACACCCTCTCGGTTAAACTCGAATTCCACCATGGTTACCTTTTCAATCTTTTCTCCTTTGTAGATTTGAATACTGCCCCCGTCCTCTCCGTTTGCTAGCTTCAGATGCTCCAGGTCTTCAAAACCTGTGACCCTCTCCAACGCCACTTCCTTAGAGAGTATGTCAAAACAAGTTTGGGGTAACGATATTCTATCCATTTTCTCCTCCTTTCTATCTAACTTAGGACTGCCTGCCCATAGACTGGTACACTTACAATGCTAGTCCTTGGACCAGAGAGGAGACAGGTCAGTTGATACACAACTAGAAAAAGGGTACCAGCCACCGCTTTAATTAGCGGTTCAAGTGCCCTTGTTATCCCTTTCATCTTCCCCAGCCCTATTTGTTTTTAAGGTTAGTTCATATGTTGGGACTCTAATGTACTCCTGTCTTGTGAGTTTGTCAATGCTAGATAAAGGAAGCATTATTGCTGGACTAGTTGGGGTACAGGTCAATTTTAAGCGACCAGACCTTTTTGTGCTAGGCCTTCTGCGATATCAGCAAGGTCGAGTTCAG
>DUER01000153.1 GCA_011192075.1 Dehalococcoidia bacterium
CCCCAGCTTCTGCCTCAGCTAAAAAGTCAAGCACCTTGCTTACCCATTGCTTGCGTTGCTGCTTAGTCAAAGAGGCATAGTTGGGATTAGTCAAATGAAGCTCATGAAAACGGGTTAATTGCTGAGGGCTGGTTATCGACTCTATGGCTTGAACAGCCCAGTTACGGAGGAATTTATCCAAACCACCGATTACCGCTGAATCTATATAATCCTTTTTATGCTCAAGCTCAAGTATTTTACGCAGAGGCTCAGCACTTATGGACAAGGTCATGCCTCCAGCTTATTTGAGAATACTAAAATGTCTTGAGCACTCTTGACCGCCACAACAACCCACCTCAACTAAATAGCGGCTACCTATCCCCCAAAACGCCTACCAACAAGAGACCGGGACCGGTATGGGTACCGACAGCTGGGGTCATTTTGGAGCGGTAGATACGCTCTCTGGGAAATCTAGTGCTAAGCCGCTCGGTTAGCATCTCAGCTTCATCAGGGCAGGCAGTATCTTCCACCACCATCTCCTCAATATAGGAATAGTCCATAGCAAAGTTATACAAACGCTCTATTGCCTTAGTCCGAGAACGCGCTTTCCCCGCAGGCCGAACCACACCACCTCTCAGGGTGATAAGGGGATTCACCCTAAGCATTAACCCCAAAAAAGCCTGGGCAGCACCAATACGCCCACCCCTTCTGAGGTAATCCAAGGTATCAAAAGTGCTAAGAAAATCTACACGGGAAATAGTCTCTCGTGTTACATCTATTACCTCATCAAGGCTAGCCCCAGCCTGAGCCGCCCTAGCCCCCTTAATAACTATGAATCCCTGTGCCATGGTAGCCCACCGTGAATCAATCACTTCTACCCGGCATTTCCGCTTCATTAAGCCGATACTTTGTAATGCCACCTCATAGGTCCCACTGAGCTTGGAACTAACAATGATAGCCAAGATTTCATTCGTCTCTTCCGCCAGCTTATCATATGCCTCAACAAAGGTTGCTGGTGATGGCACTGAAGTAACCGGTAGGGTCTTACTGTGCTTTAACTTCTCATAGAACTGCTCGGCAGTCAGGTCAATACCATCGCGGTAGACCTCAGTGCCGAAGCGAACATTTAGTGGAATCACCGTAATCCCCAGCTCTTCAGCCACCTCAGACGGTAGGTCTGAGACGCTATCAGTAACAATCCTAACTGACATCAACTACCTGCCTTCTGCTTCCAGAATGGTTATAGCCATGGCATTAGGTCCGGCATATGTTCCCACTACCGGGCTGATTGTTGACCTGTAGATACACTCTTTAGGGAATAACGAACCGAGACGCTCAACCAGCCTATCAGCGTCATCAGGGGTAGTAGCATGCTCCACCGCCAGCCCCTCAATGTGGGCGAAGCCAGCTACGGAATCATAGAGATAATCCATACCTGCCGCCCGAGACCGCAACTTGGTCTTTTCTGCCATCTCGCCATCCTTCACAGTAAGTATTGGCTTTACCGATAACATTGCCCCCAGCAACCCCTGTGCCTTGCCGATGCGCCCCCCCTTGGCTAGATATTTAAGGGTGTCAAAATACGCAATAAGGTGTGACCTGGGCATAGCCCTATGCACCATATCAGCGACCTCGTCCAGGTTTGCCTCAGCCTGAGCTGCCTTGGCGGCGGCAATGACTATCAGACCAAGACCCATCGCTACCGTTAACGAGTCAATCACTTCAATACGGCACTCCTTCTCCACTAAACTCCTAGCACTCAGCGCCGACTCATAGGTGCCACTGAGCTTACTAGACAGGGTAACCACCAGAATCTCATCAGTCTCCTTAGCCAGCTTGTTGTAGATATTAACGAAATCTCCAGGAGAGGGCTGCGTGGTAGTCGGCCAGATAGGGTCATGAGCTAACCTGTAATAGAATTCATCCGTGGTCATAGTAACCCGATCAAGAAAGGATTCCCTACCGAAAGATACGGTTAGAGGCACGATGGTAATCCCCAGCCCTTGGGCTATGTCACTGGTAATGTCAGATAGACTGTCGGTAACAATCTTAACCGTCATAGCCAAACCCTCCTCATTATTCTATAGAAATAATATAGTTGTAGTGAGGCTGACCGCCCCGAACTACCTCAATCTGAAGTTGAGGGTGCTGCTCATGAATAGTAGCACTAACCTGTTCCGCTTCAGCCGTTTTGGTATCAGCCCCATAGTAGATGGTCATTACTTCAGTTTTCGCTAAATCGAGCTTAGCTAGCATCTTTTTAAGGATATCAATAGTATTATTACCTGCCACTAGCAGCTCCCCATCCAGAAGAGCGATGGCCTGTTTCTTCTTAATGTTCAAACCATTTAGGTGAGTTGAGCGCACGGCTCGAGTAACCTCGATAGTCGCTACCTGGGATTTCGCCTTATTCATAAGCTGAGTATTGGCTTCCAACTCTGCCTCATAATCAAAGGCTAAGAGGGCAGCGACCCCCTGTGGAATCGTCTCTGTGGGCACGACGGCAATGCTTTTCTCGGTCACGGACTGTACTTGATTAGCGGCAGGCACTATATTCTTGTTGTTGGGTAGAATAATAACCTTATGCGAGACTACTGACTCTACCGCCTGGAGCAAATCTTTGGTGCTGGGATTCATTGTCTGTCCTCCAGAAACAATGGCTGTTGCCCCCAGGCTTCTAAAAACATCAGCAAGCCCATCCCCAGAGATAACAGCAACAACAGCTATATCGACCGCTGGCATCCTCTCCCTCTGCATCTCCAAATAATCCTGATGCTGCTCATCCATATTCCGAATTGATACCTGATGCATGGTGCCTAATGAGGTAGCATAGCGAATGACACTACCCGGGTCTAGGGTATGAATATGAACCCTAATCATAGATTCATCACCGACCACAATTAGAGACTGCCCTTTCTTCTCCAGACCGACACTAACCTTATCAAGGACGAGCTTCTTTCCCTTGAGCATAAATTCGGTACAATATCCATAGGGTTCCTCATCAGCGGCCACCATTTGCGGCAATCTGGTAACTAGAGGTATATTACTGACAATTATCTGGGGCTTGCGGAACTGCATCTGCTCTCCCTCACCCTTAAGGTAACGGAGAGCACCCTCCAGAAGGGTATAAAGACCTTGGCCTCCGGCATCCACCACACCAGCCTCCCTCAACACAGGAAGAAGGGTAGGGGTATTAGCCACCGACTCACTAGCAGCACTTACTACAGCCTCCATAATGGAGATACAATTATTGCTACCGCTGGAAACCTGTGTCTCAGCAGCCGATGCGGCTTCTCTAATTACTGTAAGAATGGTTCCCTCCACAGGGTTGCTTAACCCTTTATAAGCCATCACTGATGCCTGTAGTAAAGCATTAGCTAAGTCGCTATAGTTAAATGATTCCTTTTCGGCTAACCCCTGTGCCAAGCCACGCCAAATCTGCGATAGGATTACCCCACTATTACCCCGAGCCCCCATTAATGCCCCCCTAGCCATAGCCTGAGACACTGCTGAAGCACTATGGTCAGGGGCACGATAGGCTTCTTCTACACAGGAACGCATGGTAAGCAGCATGTTAGTCCCACAATCACCATCAGGCACGGGGAAGACATTCAGAAGATCAATATCTGGAGCACTCTTCTCTAGCCAACTAGTAGCCGCGGCAAACATATCCCTTAAATCTTGCCCGCCAAGACAATCAGTTTGTTTCATCTTATTCCATCCTTGCCGGATTATTGGTTAAACCTATCCCACTTTCTTTGATAAAAAGTTCCTCTTGCCAAGCCTACCTGACTATGGTAATATTATGAACGGCATTTTACACCAAGTCAATTTGATAGTCAATGGAGAAGAGATAGTGAAATGTGATTTATGCGGAAAATCCCCTCAATTCGGCCATAATGTGAGCCATTCCAAACACCACACCAATCGGCGCTGGCTGCCTAATATCCATCGAGTTACTATCACCCTAGATGGTCAGCCAAAAAGACTCAAGCTGTGCACTAGATGCCTGCGCAGTCAGAACAAAGCAGCTAGAGTAAGCTAGCCCGTATCTTTCGTAGCGCCTCCTCTATAGTTTGCCCTGAATTAAACACAGCCGCCCCGGCTACCAGCACCCTAGCTCCGGCGCTTACAACCTGGGGTGCAAACTCAGCATTGATACCACCATCCACCTCAAGCTCGGTAGCCAAACCGTTCTTATCCAATTCAGCACGCAAGTCGGCGACCTTATCCAGCATAGCCTCGATAAATGTCTGCCCACCAAAGCCGGGATTGACTGTCATAACCAGAACTAAATCTAGGCTAGAAAGGACCTCCTTCAGCGTATCTATAGGTGTACCCGGGTTGAGGGCAACCCCTACCTTAACCCCTAACCCTTTAATTGCCTGTACTGTGTGATGAATATGGGGGCAGGTTTCTATATGAACGGTAATAATGTCGGCCCCGGCATCAGCAAATTGCTTAATTTGACGCTCCGGCGTCTCAATCATAAGGTGAACATCTAGGGGAAGGTCAGTGAAGCGACGAATAGCAGCCACCACTGGAGCTCCAATGGTTATATTGGGCACAAAACACCCATCCATCACATCTACATGAATATAGTCAGCGCCGACCTTAGTGGCTTCAGCTACCTGCTCACCAAGACGAGCGAAATTGGCTGACAGAATAGATGGAGCAAGTTTAATTTGGGGGCTACTTTTCAGCAATAGAGTCTCCCACTATTTTCTTGGCAGTGGCTAATGCCCGTTCTACCTGCCTGGGGGCAGTGCCACCAACAATATCCCTGGCCGCAATAGACGACTCTACCGTAACCAAGTAAACATCGTCTTCAAATCGGGGAGAAAATTTCTTATACTCATCAAGGCTAAGCCGGCTAAACGATTTACCCTTTTCCATAGCGTAGCTTACCAACCTACCTACTATATCGTGGGCAGTGCGGAAGGCTTCCCCTTTCTTAACCAGATAATCAGACAGGTCAGTGGCCAAAATATAACCCCGATTAGCTGCCTGCCCGGTATTTTCAGCCCTAACTCTCAGAGTATTAACCATATCGATAAATACCTCTAAGGTGGATAGTAGTGTATCTACCGTATTAAAGAAACCTTCCTTATCCTCCTGCATATCCCTATTATAGGCCAGGGGAAGACCTTTCATCGTCACCAGCAGAGCCATAAGTTTGCCATAGACCCGTCCCGTCTTACCCCGAACCAGCTCGGCGACATCAGGGTTCTTCTTTTGGGGCATGATACTCGAGCCGGTGGCATAAGCCTCATCAAGCTCGATAAAATCGAACTCGGCTGAAGACCATAAAATAATCTCCTCAGCCAGTCGGGAGAGGTGCATCATGCAAAGACTAGCCGCTGCTTCATATTCCACCACAAAATCTCTATCGGAGACAGCATCCATACTATTTTGACTTATCTGACTAAAACCTAGCTCACGAGCCAGGAACTCACGGTCAATATTATAGGTCACGCCAGCTAAAGCACCACTGCCCAGGGGCATGACATCGGTACGCTTCAGGCAATCAGTAAATCGGTCAATATCCCGCTGGAGCATCTCAAAATAGGCTAAAAGGTGATGAGCCAGCAGTACCGGCTGAGCTGGCTGCAAGTGAGTGTACCCCGGCATAACCACGTCTTTATTGGCTTCAGCCAAGCTAACCAGAGCCTGCTGAAATTCTCTGAGCTTGGTCAAGGTCTTAGAGATTGCTTCCTTAGCAAAGAGACGTAAATCCAAAGCCACCTGGTCATTCCGGGAACGAGCAGTGTGGAGCTTACCCCCCACCTCACCAACCTTCTCAATAAGTCTTGCCTCAATACTCATATGGATGTCTTCCAATTCAGGCTTAAACTTAAACTTACCCTGCTCTATCTCCTCACCAATAGACTCCAGCCCCCTAATTATAATTTCAGCCTCTTCTTCTGAAATTATGCCCTGTTTTGCCAGCATTCTGGCGTGGGCAATGGACCCAATAATGTCGTGGCAGTATAATCGCCAATCAAAGGATATGGAAGCAGTGTATTCGGCTACCAACTTATCGGCAGCTTTGCCCAAGCGACCACGAATATGGCTCATTTATAATATTTCCTTACTCTTTGAACTCTTCCCCTAAGCTGCCAGTACCCTGCACCTGTGCCTGGGTTCTAACCGGTAATCCCCAGATGTGAATAAAGCCTGGGGAGGCACCCTGGTCAAAAGCATCACCCTTATC
Source organism: Dehalococcoidia bacterium (assembly GCA_011192075.1). Taxonomy (GTDB): domain Bacteria; phylum Chloroflexota; class Dehalococcoidia; order Dehalococcoidales; family S120; genus S120. The sequence goes on from DUER01000153.1 coordinate 6,194, forward strand.
GTAAGTAGCCAGGCCATAGTCATATAGTGAAAATGGTGATTTGCGCCCGACCACACTGCAGTTTCCTTTAAATAGCTTCAACCGAACGGTTCCAGTAACACAACGCTGTGAACTCCGAACATAGGCAGCCAAATCTTGATGCAATGAGGTAAACCACAGACCATTATAGATAAGGTCGGCGTATTCTATAGCCACCTTCTGCTTAAACCGCACTTGCTCCTTGGATAAGGTCAGCGCCTGCAAAGCCTGGTGTGCCTGGAGTAATACTGTAGCCGCCGGCGCTTCATAAATCTCCCTTGACTTTATCCCCACCAGCCGATTCTCTACATGGTCAATCCTGCCTACCCCATGGCTACCAGCTAACTCATTTAGTCGCCGAATTAGACTAACACCATCCGTTTCCTGTCTGTCAATAGTAACCGGAATACCCTTGTCAAAGCCAATTTCCACATAAGCTGGCTCATCTGAAGCTTCGCCAGGTGACCTTGTCCAGGTAAACACTTCCTCAGATGGCTCAACCCATGGGTCTTCCAGAACACCACACTCAATACTCTTCCCCCATAGGTTCTCATCAATTGAATACGGACTAGCAGCAGTAACCGGTACCAGAATGCCATTTTGCTGAGCATAGCTAATGGTCTGTTCCCGATTCATGCCCCAGTCCCGAGCCGGGGCAATAATTTTGAGACCAGGAGATAGAGCGTTAATACTCACCTCAAACCTCACCTGGTCATTCCCCTTGCCCGTGCAACCATGAGCCACTGCACTGGCTCCCTCCTCCTGAGCGGTGTCCACCAACAGCTTGGCCATTAGGGGACGGGATAAGGCGGTAGCCAATGGGTATTGACCCTCATAGACAGCATCAGCCTGTAGCGCTGGAAAGATGAAATGATTAACAAATAGCTCCTTGGCATCCACGACTAGAGCCTTCACCGCACCAACACCAATCGCCTTCTGCCGAATAGCGGAAAAGTCACGCTCATTACCGACATCAACAGTAAGCGCCACCACATCCAGGCCATACTCTTGTAATAGCCACTTGATGGCTACTGAAGTATCCAGCCCCCCGCTGTATGCCAATACTAGCTTACCTGACACGCTAAACCTCCTTTAGCCCCCCAAAAATGATATTACCGCTTTATTGAATTCAGAAGCCTTTTCTAGGTGGGGGCAGTGACCACACTCATCAATTATCTCTAACCGGCAGTCAGGAATCAACCGGCAGGCATTCTGGGTATACTCAAGAGGGATTATCGTATCTTGCGCCCCATGAATAAGCAAGGTAGGTACCTTAACCAGATGCAGTTTGTCAGTCACAATGGTCTCAGGGTTTGACCCGCTTCTACGTACCCCATTGCGTAAGACACCTAACATTGTATCCTTCACCCCGGGTATTTTTAGCAGTTCATAATTCAGGTTAACCATATCCTCAGTAACCAGGTCAGGATTATAAAATGCCCTTTTTATGCGACGCCTTACGCCAGCCTTTATCGTTGGCCTGACCAAAATATCACCCAAAATAGGAAGCGCGCACAACCGATAAAGTAGAGGCACTTTTTCGAACAGACTGCCGCTATCCACTAGGATAATCCTATCAACTTTACTGGGAAAGTTAATAGCCCCACCCAAGCATATAATACCGCCCATAGAATGCCCAATCAAGCTAGCACGCCCAATTCCCAAAGCCTCCATAAAGTCAATAATAAACTCAGTGGCAGAGGAAAGGGTGTAATCAATTCCAGGTTTATCGGATAATCCATACCCGGGCAAATCCATGGCATATACTTGATAATGTTGGCTAAGAGGGCCGATATTGAACCACCAAACCTCCAGAAATTGACCAAAGCCATGGATGAGCAGGACCGGAGAGCCGTTACCCTTAACAATATATCGAATCTTGGTCCCATTCACCACGACATATTCCCCATCCAAGTTATCCACTAATGTTTTCTTATCTAATTCCAAAATTCTGCTCCAAAAAGCTGGTAATTTCAGAATAAATCTTACCTAGCATCTCAGTCTTTATCTAAATATTGGATAATGTTTTATCTAAAATGGCTAGTGCTTCATCAACCTCGCCTTCACCAATAATAAGGGGAGGCATAAAGCGCAGGGCGTTGGGCTTCAGTCGATTAACCAATAGGCCACGAGCAAGGCAAGCCATTAGCACTGACTGGGCGATATCCTGACTAAACTCCACGGCTACCAGGAGCCCGCGACCCCGCACATCGGTGATAAACTGGAATTTATCTCTCAAATTTTTCAATCCGTCGATAAGATACTGCCCCACCCTGTTGGCATTTCCAGCGATGTCATTATCAATAACGAATTTTAGTGTAGCATAACCAGTGGCACAGGCTAGAGGATTACCGCCAAAGGTGGAGCCATGTTCACCAGGAACAAAAACTGATGCCCTGTCCTTGGCTAGAATAGCCCCGATTGGTACGCCGCTAGCTAAACCCTTGGCCAGGGTCATTATATCAGGTTCAATACCATATTGCTCATAACCAAAAAGCGTCCCTATCCGACCTAGCCCGGTTTGAATTTCATCTAAGATAAGTAGAATACCCTTTTGGTAGCACCAGGCCCGTACTGCCATTAAATAGCTTTCGTCAGGTAGATTAACACCTCCCTCTCCTTGCACTGGCTCTAACATTACGGCACAGGTCTGACCAGTGGTAGCTGTCTTTATCGCCTCAATATTATTATACTCTACATTGACAAAACCAGAGGGCAAAGGAATATACAGCTGCTGAAACTTTGGCTGACCGGTTGCTGCCACCATAGCCAGAGTACGACCATGAAAGGAACCGGCAGCGGTAATAATCTCATAAGCTCCACCTAGATAGCGCTCTCCATACCGACGGGCTAACTTGGCTGCCCCTTCGTTAGCCTCAGCCCCACTGTTGCAAAAAAAGACCTTATCTAGGCAACTATTCTGAAGCAAAAGTTCGGCCAGGCGAATCTGAGGGATAGTATAGAACTGATTGGAAGTCTGAATAAGCGTATGCACCTGTTCTACCACCGCCTCAGCAACCACCGGGGCACAGTGTCCTAAACTATTAACCCCCCAGCCACCAACAAAGTCCAGATACTCCCGCCCATCTTCATCCCACACCCGTGCCCCTTGCCCCCTCACCAGGGTTACCGGTACACGCTCTACCGTATTCATAAAGTATTTATGCTCAAGCTCCTGCCAGATACTCATTTTGGCACCCCTATTGTAGTGCCCTCACTTGCTCCCTCTATCTCTCTAAGCAAAGCATGTGGCTGCTTCCCATCTATGATACGGGCAGTTGAAATATTAGATAAAGCTCTTAGGCAGGCTTTAAGTTTGACCACCATCCCCTCTGAAGCTACACCTGAAGCCATTAAAGCTTCTGCTTCCTCTGGCGATAGCCAAGACAGTAACTTGCCAGAGTGGTCAAAGATACCAGCCACATCGGTGAGAAAAATAAGCCTTTCGGCACCAGCAGCGGCAGCAATCTCACCGGCCAAGGTGTCACCATTAATATTAAGCGATAGTGGTGCCCCCTCCGGTCTGTCAAAAGAATATAGGCCCAACGGGCCAATTACCGGGCTGAAGCCTGACTCCAGCAACACCTCAAGAAGTTCCAGGCTCACCTTTACCACCTCACCAACATAACCCATCTTCTTTTCCCGAATCCTGCTTTGAATAAGAGCTCCGTCAATACCACAAATACCCACCGCCCGCCCCCCTAGGCTATTGATACTGGCCACAATTCCCTTATTGACCAGACCGCCTAGCACTGCAGTGACCATATCAAGAGCTGACTTATCAGTTACCCGCTCACCATTGACGAAGCGAGTGGAAATCCCTTGCTTGGTAAGCCACTTAGTTACCACATTAGCCCCGCCATGCACTACAACTAGCAATCTGCCCTGTTGCTGAAGATAAACTATGTCTTCAATAGTAGTATCATGACTACCTAATGTAGCACCGCCTATCTTAACTACAATAACTTTATCCAACTTACTACTCAATTCCTACCCCTCAAGTTGTATATTGACTATTAATAGTCACATATTCCTCAGACAGGTCGCAACCCCAGGCAGTGGCTGTAGCCGTGCCCAGATTAAGATTTAAGCCTATAGATACCTCTCTCCCCCTTAATACTTCTATCACACTGCTTTTGTCAAAAGGTAGTAACTGACCGGCTCTTATCAGACAGATGTTACCGATATAAAGGTCAATCTTTGACTCCACTACCTCCACCCCACTGCTCCCCACCGCCGACATAATCCGTCCCCAGTTAGGGTCACCGCCATGCACCGCTGCTTTCACCAGGGGCGAACTGACTACTGCCCGGGCAGCTAACCTAGCCTCAGCCAGACTGGTTGCCCCACTGGCAGTAACCTCAATTAACTTATTTGCCCCCTCGCCATCACGGGCAATGCTTATAGCCAAATGGATACAAACCTGGTCAAGACCTTGTTGGAAAATATCTCCGCCATTAGTACTTTGTGAAATCGTCGCATTTCCTGCCAGCCCGTTAGCCATGAGCAGCACCATATCGTTAGGGCTGGTATCGCCATCAATAGAAACCATATTAAAGGAAACATCCACCGCCCTTCGCAGTGCCAGCTTGAGAAAATCTATGTCCACAGCGGCATCGGTGGTTAAGAAACAGAGCAAAGTAGCCAGCTGGGGATGAATCATGCCCGAACCTTTGGCTACACCACCAATGGTGAACTCGCCGTCACCAACCCTGACTGCCACCTCTTTGGGCACAGTATCAGTAGTCATCATCGCCCTTGTCAGGTCATGCCCCCCATCACCAGAAAGGACAATCTGCTCCATGCCAGCTCTTAGGTGCTCCATCGGTAACGGCTGACCAATCACCCCGGTGCTGGCTACTAGAACGTCCTCTGGTGATATACCACTACCCCTAGCGGCTAAATCCGCCATCTCAGCAGCATCGGCAAGCCCTTGCTCACCGGTAAAGGCATTAGCACAGCCACTGTTTACCACTACTGCTACGGCTCGCCCTGATTTTAACCGCTGCTGGCATAAAACTACCGGAGCTGCCTTAATCTTGTTGGTGGTAAACAGAGCTGTAGCTACGCAGGGCACTTCAGAAAAGAGGATACCCAGGTCTAAACTATCTTTATCCTTTTCCTTTATCCCAGCATCGGTAGCACCGGCATGAAAGCCCCTGGGGGAAGTAACCGTGCCCGAGGCAATAAAATCAACCATTGGCTTCTACTACTCACATAAACTATACCATACTCACTATAGCCAGGCAATGAGATTCTTCATCAACCTCGCCCTTCAAAGAGTCTTCGACCTTAATCCCCCTCTCCATCCTTCAAAGAAGAAGGGAGAAGTATTCCTTGCATGAGGGGGAATATTGGGGATAGGGTTCAAAAAAATAACCTCATATAGCAAAGGGGGACATCTAGTAGTAGAATGTAGTCAATCTATTAGAGGGAGGCTTAAAAGGCAATGGAATTGAAGACGGTTTATTTTGAAAACCCGGGGAGTGAGAATACTGACGAGGTATTAGGCATCGCCAGACAGCGGGCGGACGAGCTGGGTATCAAGAACGTATTGGTGGCATCCACCAGTGGCGATACTGCGATAAGGGCTACGGATGCTTTTCAAGGATTAAGGGTTATCGTGGTAACCCATGTTACCGGCTTCCGCGCTCCCGACACTCAAGAATTCACCGAGAAGAATAGGCAAATAGTTGACAGAAAGGGAGGCGTAATAGTGACTGCTGCCCACGCCTTTGCCGGAGTTAGCCGAGCCATGAGCAATAAATACGGCGCGCCTGGTCCGGGGTACATAATTGCCGATACGCTGCGCACTTTTGGTCAGGGGATGAAGGTTGCCTTTGAGATAGCACTGATGGCGGCTGATGCTGGCGTAGTGCGTACCGACGAAGATGTTATCTCCATAGGCGGCACTGGCCAGGGTGCCGATACCGCAATCGCGCTGTCACCAGTCCATACCCACCACTTTTTTGACATCAAGGTTAAAGAGATTCTATGCAAGCCCCATTTTTAGTGGTAACCTCACCCCATTCAAGCTTCCCTTGATGAGCACCCTGTATAGTAAGAACTTGCAGTCTGTAGCTAATACAGGTAAAATCAATCACAGCTTCATGAAGATTGTGCGTTTTTCCATTGACGATAAGGTCAAGCATGGCATATTAAAAGGTAAAACCATCCAGGCTATCGAGGACAAACCTTACCGCTATATTAAGCCCGTTGACCAGCACTACAAATTAAGCGATGTTACACTCCTCCCCCCAAGTGCCCCGTCAAAAATAGTGGCTCTGGGGCTTAACTACCACAGCCACGCCGAGGAACTTCAAGCACCCCTGCCCGATGCCCCTCTCATTTTTTTGAAGCCATCAACCGCCGTGATAGGCCCCGAGGATAATATTGTTTATCCCCCGTCCTCGGGTAGAGTCGACTACGAAGGTGAACTGGCAGTAGTCATTAAGAAACCGTCATGGCGAGTATCAATAGAAGACGCTCCGGACTATGTCCTGGGGTACACCTGCTTTAACGATGTTACTGCTCGCGACCTGCAATATGCCGATAAGCAATGGACTCGAGCCAAAAGTTTTGACACTTTTGCTGCTATCGGGCCCTGCATTGAGACTGAGCTTGACCCGGGAAATGTTGACCTAGAAACCTATCTAAACGGGGAACTAAAGCAAAAAGGCAACACCAGCGACCTTATCTTTTCCATACCGAAACTGATAAACTTTACCTCCCACGTGATGACTCTACTGCCGGGGGATATTATTACTACTGGCACCCCCAGTGGCATTGGCCCCATGTATCCCGGCGATAAGGTAGAGATAAAGATAAAGCTGATAGGCACCCTGAGAAACTACGTCGTCAAAAACGACCGATAAACTAAATACGACCTCACCCCTCCAAAGAGTCTTCGCCCTTCATCCCCCTCTCCTTAATATGGAGATGTATTCCTTGCATGAGGGAGAAGTTGTTTTTTAAGCGGCAAACGCCCCTTAGACCCCCTTGATAAACCGTCTTAGTGGTAAAGTCTTGCAAGTAGTATAATGTTTATAAGAAGATCCAAATGAAATTGTGCAAACCCTACTGCCTACCTCGTTATGGTTGTATTGTCTATCGTAGGGGCTTGTGCTACAGACTCACAAATAGAGCCAAGTCCTACTCCACCTATGGACATACCATACCTGTTATCCCAAGAGGTCATAAGCATAGCCCAGGAACATAGTATTACTTCCCCACTCAACTTGCAGGAGAAACAAGCTAGTCTGTATACCCGCAGGGGCGGGACAAAGGGGTGGATTGCCGACTATACAGGCAATGGCAAATGGATTATAGAACTGCTCGTTCGTAACGAGGACGAGAGCTTAACGGTTTACCGTTGGACTGTGTTTGAGTCAAACTTAACCGCGGTGTTTCTCAGAGCATATCTGGGTAACTTGATTAGACTTGAGCAATAACCAGATAACTTAAACATAAAGGAGTAGATCAAGACACCTGAACAATCCTTATATCAATGGGCATTACTGCTTGAGACGATAGGCTTTGTAATAAGCGCTGTGCTTATCATCTTCGTCAAATGGCAAGTGCTCAAACCTTTTTTTGATGGGCTAAAATCCTTCATCGTAAGATTTCCTACTGGACTATCTAAGTTCTTTGAACCGATAGTGTGGTTAATATCACATGCAGCAACTGAAGGTGGCAAAATACCTCAGGTGGTAGAACCAAAGCATCTACCTGGATATCAGCTCAAACAAATAATATGGGTGGCTATTGTAGCTCCCGTTTTGCTAATCTTTTTGCCAATTTTAGTAATACCGATATACCTTGTAATGTTCATAGCAAAAAGGTTATCGGGTCACAATGCAATTACAAATATGCTGATAATATTTGGCACTTCTATGATTCTAGCTGGTCTTATAATTGAATTAGTAATTAGTTATTGTAACTAAAATACCCCTACCCATCCCCCACCTCCTTTTGTAGTCCGTAGTATGATAGTATGGTATATAATCAGACCTGAAGGATTGTTGTCATGCATCATTCGATGAGGTTATACAGTAGATATCGCGAGTCAGTTCTCAAGTTCTACATCTTTATGGCCAGGTGGACCAAAATACCACTGATAGGGAGGCTAGTCAGAGGGGTAGCTAATCTCTACGGTAAAAAGGGAAGTGCCGCCTACCTGCTCACCATTGATGAGGCCGAGGAGATAGTGGATATTTCGGAAGGGCTGGCTCTAGGTCCATGTGACTGTCGGGCTGTGTTTAGAAACTGTGATAAGCCGATAAATGCGGAGATAATGGTCGGACTCAGTCGGAACGTATTTATAGAAGAAAGACCGCATGACTATCGGGAGATAACCAAGGAGGAGGCCAAGGACATCTTAAGGCAGTGCCACCAAAGGGATCTTATCCCTACTATCGTCAAATGCCGACAGCATTTCTACGCCATATGTAACTGCTGCTCCTGCTGCTGTGTGCCGTTGAGGCTCAGCAAAGAATACGGCATAGGCAATGCCCTCGGCAGGAGTGGTGAAATCGTTCGGGAGTTTAGGAAGCGTCAACTTCTTAACGAGGGGCTGAAAGTAACCTGAACCAGGCAGGCAGAGCAGGCAATATTCCCTACCCCTCCCTTGCTTTCTTTTGCAGTTCGTAGAGTTTATTGATGGCTTCCAGCGGGGTGAGGGCATCGATTTCCAGTTTCTCAAGCTTCTCTAAAAGCGGCGACTTCTGCCCCAGGAGAAGTAACTGTTGTGGCACCTCTTCAGGTCGGCGGCGACCCTTGGGTGATGGTTTAGCCAGGGCTTTGCCGCTGTCCTCCTCCAGCTCTACCAACACCTCCCGGGCGCGGTACACCACCGATTTGGGTAGCCCGGCGAGCTGAGCCACATGGATGCCATAACTCTTATCAACCCCACCTGGCAAAATCTTGTATAAGAAGATAACCTTTCCTGCCTCCTCGATTACCGCCACGTTAAAGTTTTTCACCCGGGGTAGAAAGCTAGCTAACTCCACCATCTCATGATAATGGGTGGCAAACAAGGTCTTGGCACCCAGCCCGGGATAGTTATGAATATACTCGGCCACGGCTCGGGCAATAGACAATCCATCATAGGTGCTGGTGCCCCGCCCAATCTCATCCAGGATGATTAACGAGCGTGGCGCAGCGTTATTCAGAATATTGGCTGTCTCCACCATCTCCACCATGAAGGTAGATTGACCAGCCACCAGGTCCTCCCTGGCACCGATTCTAGTAAAGACACGGTCGACCAGGCCAATGGTGGCTGAAGCCACCGGGACAAAACTACCAATCTGGGCTAGAAGTACGATTATGGCTACCTGCCTTAGATAGGTTGACTTGCCCGACATATTGGGACCGGTGAGCACAATAAGCTGGGCATCATCGTTGGACAGGTAGGTATCATTAGGCACAAAGCTGCTATCAACCAGACTCCTCTCCACCACTGGATGGCGACCCTGATTAATATTTATCCGATTATCCTCGGTCAACTCAGGTCTGACATAGCTATAGCGCACCGCTAGCTCAGCCAAGCTGGAGAAGACATCTATATTAGCCAGAGCATTAGCTACAGCTAAAATAGGCTCGCTGACCGTGGCTACCTGAC
>DUER01000154.1 GCA_011192075.1 Dehalococcoidia bacterium
CAAATGCCTGGGAGGCACCATCATTGGAGGGCCTGTTCTGTTCGGCATATTGCCCCCACTGGCCGAAGCCATTCTTGGAGATGCAAATAATACCTGGATTAATTTCCTTGAGCTGTCGGTAGCCTATGTTCCACTTTTCCATCGTACCTGGCCTCAAATTATCTTCTACAATGTCAGATTTAGCAACCAGTTCATGAAATAATTTCTGTGCTTCCGGTTTGTGTAAATCCAGTCCCAGCCAGTACTTGTTGGGGTTAATGTGTACCAGTGCTGGCGACTGCTCCTTAAAAAAGTAGCCAAAGGGAACCATCTCACGAACCGTGTCACCCATGGGTGGTATTTCGCACTTAATAACTTCAGCGCCCATCGAACTGAGAAAGCCTGGCCCTGCCGGACCAAGTAGAAGAGTGCAAACCTCGAGCACCCGGATACCCTTTAGAGGTGGTGGTTTGGAATGTTTCATTTCCCTGTAATTTTTCCACGTCTCTTGTACCATAATAACTAGTCCCTCTTTCCCTTCATTTTATCTCGCTGCTCAACAGAATGCAGATTGCTTGAGTCAGGATTACCCTTTCAGGGGTTCACTGGCGACTTTCTTTACAGTTTCTTTGAGTCGATGGGCTATGGCCTGGGGGAAAACCTCATCACAATCTTTTAAAAGATGCAGGGCTGCCCCGGTGCGGAAACCACATTTGGGCTAACCACCTCTTAGCTGGGTTTTACAATTATCCCCTTCTTGTAGAGCTCATCTAAAACTTTGTTTACTACTGCTAAAGCTTCCCCTCTATCTTTTATTGGCTTATCCACCCAGCCATCTAATGGCCACAAATCCATGCTCTTATATATTGGGGCGTAGAGGGACGACCTGAGCATGGCTAAAAGGTTGTACACCGGTCTGCTTCTTGCCTCCCTGAGCCTATCTATATCAACCAGTCCACTAACTATAGATTCTCCAAGAGTTTTGGACTCTTCTATTACTTTTCCCTCGAAGTCGATTATTAAAGATTGTCCTGAAGCCGCATCTCTGGGCATTGGGAGATTGAGCATTTCGCCCGCACCAGCAACAGCCACATACGCCATATTATCACAAGCACGCACCATCGCTACCTCCCTAGCCATATATGCGCTGCCAGCAGTAAGGGGTAGGAGGAAAACCTCAGCTCCACTAAGCATAAAACACCTGGTTGTCTCGGGAACGAATATATCCCCATCGAAACAAGCTAATTTTCCTAAAGGAGTATCCACTACCGGAAACAGACCTTTTTGTCCATACTTCTTAATGTATTCGGTATATATGTCAGCTGGGCTAGTGGCTATCGACAATGCGCTACTTGTCACATTTATTGTTCGGTGCTTTAGAATTACCTTACCCTCTGGGCCTATTATGAAGCTTGTGTGGAAGAAACGGTCTGGCCAGTCGTCGTCGACTTCGTAATTATTTCCGGCGATATAAATACCGTACTGGTGGGCTTTTTCACTCAGCTTATCGGTTTCCTCACCTGGAATTTTAATCGATACCTCCAGCCAATCCTCCAGGGTGCGGTATGGAGAGTAACCAGTAAGGAAGAATTCAGGGAAGACGACTATTTTTGAGTTAGTCGCAGGCACTGTCCCATCAATTAACTCCAAACATCGATTGAGATTTTCACCTACAGTCTCTTTCTTGGCAGCCAGATTCATAACATGCCTAATGTCGCTCTGAACACAAGTGATTCTATACGGTTTCATTGAGTACACCTCCCTTATTAGTTTTTTCGTAGTTTTTCGATTTATTATACTAGTGGCATAGACTCTGCGTCTTGTTTAGCCCTAACCAATCCGACGTCTGGTAATTCAGCATCTCACCGGTAGTAAAGCCAAAGGCTCAGAGTATTAACCTTCAGTCTCCGAGCCTTTTCAGTTGGCTTATCTTCGGGATTAGTTTAGAACAGAAACAACTAATTAACCGCCTAACCATTTCATACCCTAAAAAGACCTCCCCCCACAGATCCTTTTTCATGGCACCCAGGATTGCCTCATTGCCGGCTCACGAATCCGCATAAAGACTTCGGGCGAATGCTAGCACAAAATAAACGTAGGTGTCAAGTATCTGTACTCGTCGGTTCTACGTTAATAAGTGTGAAAATTATGACCCTGCTCCTTTGGAATTAGTTACCAATATCCTCAGCCGGAAGTTATCCATATTCCGGTAGCCATAAGCCATTCTCTGTTATGGTCTTAATACGATTGTTCCCAACACTTAGGTTAACGCGCTCCAGACAGTTCTCGGATTTGAGTGCTTTGGTATAACACCCGCGGCTTCAGAATTGGAAGTACTTGGCGCTGGCACCTACACACTCCGCAATCCATGCTACCTCTTAGTGAAGCTCAAAATGCCAGACGTACTGGATGACCCTCAGTTCCTCCCCATCATTACGGTTGCGGGCACTGAGAAACCAGAACTCTTTTATCACCTTAGGCAGTACACCCTGTCGTTTCGCCTTCAAGTTGAACAAAAGTCATCTCTGTTCAGGTCCATTTCTCTACCCCAAAGTAGTAACTACATTCCGCACTTTCTGGTACGAGCAATCTGTCCCTGAAGTATCCACCTAACTATGATTTTGTGTCTATTGTGTACAGGGAGTGAACATGACAGCACTTCACGCAATTCAGAGCTATCCAATTGTTTCTTTCATCGTTATAATAGCTAGGATAGTCTTCTAACAGGAGGCAATGATGCCTAAGACTAAGTTGTATTTTGGAGTCGTGGTTTTATGTATGTTAGGTCTTCTACTAGGTTCGTGTGCTAGTGAACCGTCTTTGGAGGTCAGAAGCACTGCTGAGGCTAAAGATGTAGCTCTCGACTATCTGCGAGAGAATGATGATCAGAATGCACCCAGTAGTGACATCGTATGGCAGGAAGAAGACGTCACTCCTCAAGACTGGGTAGGAGGGGTATTCAAGGAATTTACCTCAGATGAGTGGACAGTTAAAGTTTCCTACCCAGTATTGCCTCCAGAGAATACCATATATCAAGTAGTGGTATCCAGCATCAAGCTGGGTTGGCACTGGAAAGGCACTGTGGAATTTGATGGCAGTGTGACGGAGCTTACTGCCTTCAAGCAGATGTCCAAAGAGGAAAGCCAGAGAATTGCTGAAGAATTTGTAAAGAACAGTCCGACATTCATCTTTGATGGCATAGAAGATACCTTAAGACTTACAGAAAGTCTAACGGCACGTTGCCCTTACTGTTGGGTATTTGTTTTCATATTTGACTGCAGTTTCGCTGGTTATGGGGATAGAACTGGACAGGCGACTGCTCAAGTAATAACCCCTCACGAAGCTGTAGTTACAGTTGAGCAACTGGAGATAACATCTGCAGTGATGGATGAACAGTGGGATGTGATTAGCCAAGAAATGATTAGTGAAGGAGATGGAGAACCCGAAGGGGTCCTCACTGTTGCTGAGTTGCTGGAGAACCCAGTCTATGATACAGAAGTCACGATATGGGGTGAAGTTAGTCTGCTAAGCGAACTTTTCTGTCCCTGCTTTGAGCTGACTTCTGTCGGCGCGACAGTACAGGTATGGTACGACTTGATGATTGAGAATGATGATACCGAGAGACTCTCAGTTAGAGTGGAGGGAGTCAGTAATACTGATACGGTAATCGCAACTGGTGAACTTAAGGGGGAAGGCGGTGTACACTACAACAAAGGCGATTTCTGGGCCAGTGCTGTTATCGTACTGCCATCATCACAGACAGATGCTCTAGAGAATACCACATGGGTCTTGCAATCGTATGGGGAACCGGGGAACTTAAAGGCTGTGTTAGAAGGGATCGAAATAACCGCTACGTTTGAAAGTACCGAAGGTCGAGTCAGTGGGTCCGCTGGATGCAACACGTACTCTGGAGACTATCACATTAGTGACAGTAAACTCTCTATTCCTTTGATTGTCTCGACGGAGATAGGTTGTCTTGAACCTGAGGGTATCATGGAGCAGGAACTGCAGTATTTGAAAGCACTTCAAGCTGCTGAGAGCTATCAAATACAGGATGAAAAACTAGAAATAAACTGTGGTGCTCAAATACTGGTTTTTGCTGCTCAGGAAGGGTAGGCTGTCTGTTCACACTACTTGAGGATGAGTCGTCTACTGACTACTAAACAACTAGACAAATTGGCGTACACTAATTAGTCGTCTTGTCATGGCAAACCTCCCTTTTTATATTTCGCACGCGTATCGCAGCCGATGAGACGGTATCTACATTGTGTATGTCATTGGGCGCTTTCAGGTTGACATAGGACGCGATACGATTGTGCGCTGATGTGGCTGCAAGTCTCATTTCTGGCCTCCGGTTGTAGCCGGATTCGAGGCAGACAATGTTTGGGGTAAATTGAGGAGTAAATGTGAAAACAGAACCCGAAGGTCTTCTACGGAATTTGCTCCAGCTGTAATGTTAGACTATGAATTAAGAAAGTGGGGTTTAAGCTGGTAGGTCATGACGGATTGTTCTTTACCAATGCTAGCCTTAGAGTAGTATTCGGTGTCTTTTCCTTATCCTTTTATCTATTTCCTGAGGTATGGCTAAAGTTTCATGTCCTTCTACTATCTCCCTTGCCTTTTCTCTGGCATAATGTAATATTTGTAATGGTTGCTGTTCCTGTAAAGTCTCGGGAGATGTCCTAGTAGATCTTGGCATGAGCATAGGTTCAAGGTATTCACTTCTCAAGTATTTTCGAGTATGTCTTGTGGAAAAGAAGTTACCCCCCGGACCGACCTCATTTATTAAATCAATTGCTAACGTATCAGCATCAACCTCTATCCCCTTGACCATTTTCATTGCCATTCCAATAATCTCATTGTCTATAACGAATTGACCATAGCCTACCGTAAGGATTGATTCCAAGACTCCTGCTGCATGATGGACGTAGTTTGCTCCGGCAAGGGCACACTGGCATATGGAAAAGGTTTTTTCGTATATAGCCTGCATACTGGGAATCTTTGCCTCTGTTATCCCGGCTGAGCAGTAGTTAGGGATGTCGATGTAAGTCGCAAGCTGAGAAATTGCTGCGTTCATAAAGCCAAACTCCACTCCTCCTGCCCTATAGCTCAAATCATACATATCTGCCATTCCGGGGATTCCACCATAAAGAACTGGAGCCCCGGGCTTTATGAGCTGCGTAAAAACTATACCTGCCATTTCTTCGGCATGAAGCTGGGTTAAAGTTCCAGCCATAGTAATGGGAGATGTTGCCCCCGCCATCGGGGCTGACGAGAGTGCCACAGGTATTCCCCCTCTTACAATCTCAATGAGGATCTTTGTAACCTCTGGATCAAAGGTCAAAGGGCTTACCATCCAGCTCGCTACGAAGGAAATGAATGGCTGTTCCTTGAGCTTTTCTTGACCACCGCAAATTATACCCGCCATATCTATCACATTATTGACATCCTGAGGGGAATGTGCCGGTCCCATTACATGCTTTGAAGTATTTGAAATCGCAGCGTAGAATTCATTTATGCTTACCTTATCGTGAGGAATGTCCTGAGCCGTGCAGGGTATTGTAAAAAAATGTATATTTTCCAGCCCGTCCACCAGTTTTGCCATCTTGGCAATATCTTCCAGATTGCTTGGCCTCTTCTCCCCGCTGTCCGGGTCTATAACTTTTAGAGCCGCTCCCCCTGTTCCCATGTAAACTCTCGTGTTCTCCAGAACCAGATTATTTTGTGGCTCCCTTCCACAAAGTATAACCGTTGATGGAGCTGAACCAAGATACTTTTCAACAATTCTGGTTGGTATCCGTACCCGCTTATTCTCGACATCGACATTTGCACCGGCATCAGAGAATATTTCAAGAGCATCGGCTAGGTCTACCTTCACACCTACCTCCTCCAAAATCCTTAAGGCACTTCCGTGTATTCTTCCAACCTTATCTTGACTTAGAGGCTTATATTGTCCTCCGATTAAACCCATTTCCATTATCTTTCCCCCCTGACGTCTAACATCAATCTTTCAATATTGGAAGTAGTCATAATATAAATTATACGATATTATTAGAAATAGTGGAATACAAAGTGAAAGACGCTTGGGAGCAGGTCAATCGATGTTTCTTATAAAACTATTCAAAGAGTATTATCAGGTGCAAGAAAGTAAGGGTGTGTGTGGGAGGTTTAAACTATATAGCTTTAACTCTACGGAGTTACAAAAGTAGTCTCTCTGTATTTATTAGAGATGCCTTAAACTTAGACCAGTCATTCATGTCAACATGAAAGGATTGCCAATAGTTATTACTCATTTTTTATGGTATAATTTCGTTGCTAATGGAGGTGTCTTTATGCCTGGCTTTATACCTGAAAAATTTTTCCTTCTGCAACTTGGGACTAGGATTAGATATAAAGGCGAGAATGATGTGGAAGGAACTATAATTAAGTATTCAACTGTCGAAGGGGAAAGAAAAGGGTATTGGGTTAAGCCAGACGATGCATCCATCGGCAATCTGCTCGTTGCTCTCGATGACGACTTTGAAGTGCTTAAACAATAAGTTCATTCTATCCTATTAAGCATATGCCTGCTTCTGCATATTGTTCGCCTTAGATTCTCTACCTTTGCCTTTATATGCTGCTTGCCTCAATATTCAAGATTAACCTAAAAGATATCGCTAAGGATATCATTAAAGAATATTCAGAAGACGAAGACTAGTCAAAATTACACTAGCTTACTACAGCAGTATACAACTTCAAACTATCCGCAAACCTCACTAACCTAGTATAATGTTCCACCATCTGAATAGATTCCTCCTTCCCTCCCCAAAGTCGTAACTACCTTCTTAATGCCTGCTTACCAGCTAACAAGATAGGCAGAATTAGGGCAGTAGATAAATACAATTGAGCAGTTTCAGGCTGTTATGGACGGAATAATGAGGGTCTGTGAATTGGTCAGGGTTAACCTTAAGAATCTTAGCTTTGAGGAAAAGCGACTAGCACTTGAAGCCTTAGATATATAAGTTTGGATTGATGGGGATGATATTCTGGTTGAGGGGGTTATATCCCTAGATGATGCGTTGTGTCTACCAATGCTTGACAAAGAAGCAGGAACAGATTAGCATCTTCTTGAGGTCGTGCTAGGCGGGGAGCTAGCGGTGCCCTGTACTCGCAATCCGCTATAGCGAGGCTGAATTCCTACTTGAGGCTTTTGTCTGGTGGGACTGCTTGGGCTAAGTGGTGTTGAAGACCGGGTCCTGCGCGGCGGAACTCTATGAATCCCGTCAGGTCTGAGAGGAAGCAGCGGTAAATAGTAGTTTCTGGGTGACGCAGGGTTACCTGGTTGGAGCTGGCTGGTTCAAGTAAGCTGCGAGGCGGGGTCGAGAGTAGGTGCACGGCCTCATCGTTATTAGGTACCATTTAGAATGGGGATGAAGTTGGACTATAGAAGGCGTTGCCTTAAGACCGAGCCGCTTTTGGCTCAGACCAGGGCGTTATTGCGCCACTTTGATCTTCGGGCGAGAAAGAGCTTGGGGCAGCATTTCCTTATTGATGGGGAGGTACTTAAGCTGATTACTTCAGCCGCTGAACTTAATCCTACCGATGTTATTATGGAAATAGGCTCTGGTCTTGGTGTGCTGACCAATGAGCTAGCCCGGCAAGCCGGTTGGGTGATTGCCATTGAGCTGGATGGCAAACTAGCTGCTATCTTGAAACAGACCCTGACTCCTTTTGATAATTTTACTGTCATCAATGAGGATATACTTGGCATTAATCCGGCAGCTTTATTACAAGAGCAAAGGGCTCAGTTTCCTTCGGTAATAAATAGTCCTTTCAGTTACAAGGTAGTGGCTAACCTTCCTTATTATATTACGTCTCCTGTGTTGCGCCACTTTCTTGAAGCTTCAGTTAAGCCTCAGATTATGGTGGTGATGGTGCAAAAGGAGGTCGCTGAGGCTATTGTGGCTAAGCCTGGTGGGATGAGCCTGCTGAGCATTAGTGTGCAGTTCTACGGGAAACCAGGGATAGTTAGCCATGTGCCAGCTTGGTGTTTTTACCCGGTGCCAGAGGTTGACTCGGCTATACTGCGGGTTGACCTGTATCCCAAGCCAGCAGTAGCAGTAACCGATGAAAAAAGTTTTTTTGGGCTGGTGCGGGCTGGTTTTAGTGCCTCTCGCAAGCAGATAGTCAATTCTTTAGCTCAGGGTCTGAAACTATCAAAGGCTGAGGTTTTATCCTTATTGGAAAAAGCCCATATTGTTCCCCAACGGCGGGCTGAGACCTTGACCCTTGATGAGTGGGGGCAACTGTGGCAAGTTATCTACGCAGGTGAATAAACGTGCTGACCCTTCAAGCGCCAGCTAAGTTAAATTTGACTCTTGAGGTTCTGACTAAGCGCCAAGATGGTTTTCATGAAATTCGTAGCGTTATTCAGACCATAAATCTATGCGATAGCCTACGTTTTCAGTTGAGCCGGAATATGACGTTTAGCTCTAACGAGTCCAACTGGATTCCGGAAGAGAGCCTGGTATCTAAAGCAGCCAGTTTGCTTCAGGAGGTTACCGGTTGCAGTAAAGGGGCAACGATTGAAGTCAGTAAGCGTATCCCTCTGCTGTCTGGATTGGGTGGAGATAGCAGTGATGCTGCCGCTACTTTACGTGGGCTTAATAAACTTTGGGGACTGGGCTTATCACAAGATAAATTGCTTGAATTAGCCACTCGGTTGGGCTCCGATGTAGCCTTCTTTCTTTATGGTGGTACGGCACTGGTTGAGGGTAGGGGTGAGATAGTGACATCCTTACCCCCGGTTTCCCCTATGCGGGTTGTCCTGTTGCTGCCACCTATGCCCAGGATATCAGAGAAGACAAAACGACTTTATGCTAACGTGGAAGTTGGTCACTATACTGTAGGGCAGATTACGGATAGGCTTGTAACCTGGCTAACCGGAGGCAGAGAAATAGTATCCTCTATGCTGTTTAATGTGTTTGATGATGTTGCCCGCGATAGTTTTACCTGGCTTAAGCAGTACTGGGAGCAGTTCTTGAAAGCCGGAGCCCTGGAGGTTCACCTGGCTGGCTCGGGACCGACTCTTTTTACTATAATGGAGGATAGGGCTCAGGTTGAGAAGATATATCGGCACCTACAGGAACAGAGACTAGAATCTTATCTACTGGAAACCACATCTGCCATAGATTCAGTGGCAGGATAATTTAATAAAGGAGGTATCAGATGGGTACACAGGAGAATTTGCAGGATGCTTTTGCTGGAGAAAGCCAGGCGAGTCGGCGGTACCTGTTCTTTGCTGACAAGGCGGAGAAGGAAGATCATCTTCAGATTGCTAGGCTATTTCGTGCCGCCGCTGAGGCTGAGACGGTTCATGCCCGCAACCATCTTGAAGTTATGGGTGGTATTGGGTTAACCAAGGATAATTTGGGGGCGGCTATCAGTGGGGAAAGCTACGAGTTTACTAAAATGTATCCCGGTTTCATTGAGCAGGCGGAAACAGAAAACAATAAGCAGGCTCGGGTTAGTTTCGGCTACGCAAACGAAGTGGAGAAAATCCATCACGGACTGTATCAGAAGGCGCTTGGAGCCCTTGAGACGGGGCAACAGTTGAAGGACGAGCCTTATTTTGTCTGCCAGGTCTGTGGTAATACTGTAGCTGGGGAAGCTCCCGATAGATGTCCCGTATGTGGCGCACCACGCAGTAAGTTTAAGCAGGTGGAATAAATAGAGAAAAGGGGTTAACAGTAAGGGTTGGAACCTTGCCTAGCTAATACCTTAGCCGCTATAGAGCTATAGGGAAGGTAGAATAAACTAACCATTCTATTCTTTATTAGCCAACCACTTCTTAACCAGGCTCTCCTCACCCTGCTTACTGGTTACTTTGCCATCCAGTCTGGCTTGGTGCAGTAGCTGGAGTATTTCTTTGATACGGGGGCCGGGGGCTATGCCTATTCTTATTAAGTCATCACCATTGAGGGCTGGCTTGACATAACGTAGCTTATTCAGAAACAACCGTATATGCTGGCAAGCCACATTGGAGTCGCCGGCTAGCAAATTAGCCATAATGGCTGATGGAGAATAGCCGTGAAGGAGACGGTAAATACCACTTGGGTTAAGTGCCGGATTAGCTAGTGCCTGGAGTTTAGTTTTGATAGCCATCGTATTCTGGAGGGTTTGGGCTACCGACTTAGATAATCTGAGGCGTGAAATCAGGTGCCCACTTTGTTCCTCGGTTAGGCGGTAAGCCAGAAGGGCTAGGTAGAGCCCGAACGATGGTAAATTTGGGGAGGTCAGTTGCTGAGCCAGCTTGAATTTTTCTGCCAGCCAGCCATTGCCCTTTAGTGCCGGGTCTAGACTTTGCAGACCATTAAGTTCCTCGGCACGGTGGAAGACCTTCTCCGGGCGTTCCTCCTGCAATATACATTCCAGCTCATATTGTATTCGGTCGCCGCTGATGGTATCCAGCATAGGTATATCTCGTTTAAGGAGCTGTAGCGTATTTGGTTCCAGTTGGAAGTTTAACCGCTGCTCATAACGCAGACCCCGCCAGATGCGGGTGGCATCATCGGTAAAGCTCTTTTCATGTAGCACCCGGATAAGCTTATGCTCAAGGTCATCCCTGCCTCCATATAGGTCAATCAATTCGCCGTAGCGGCTAGGGTTAAGATGAATAGCCATGGTATTGATGGTGAAGTCACGGCGGAAAAGGTCATTACTTAATGAGCTGGGCTTCACCCTGGGTAAGGCTCCGGGCTTAACATAGGTCTCTGAGCGGGCGGTGGCCAAGTCAACACTCCATTTATTCCATTGGAGTTTAGCCGTTCCAAAGCGGGGATGGGTTGTGATTTCCCCTTGTTTAATCTCTATTAACTGTCGGGTTAGCTCTATAGCGTTGCCTTCTACTACTAGGTCAAGGTCAAAGTTAGCTCGTCCTAGGAGCAGGTCACGAACTACGCCACCGACAAGGTATAGGCTCTGCCCCTGGCTTTGAGCCACCTCACCGGCTACTTGCATGAAGTTAACCAGCTCTGCCGGTAACTGTTTTTCGATTTGATTGGCTGGATTAGTAATCTTGGTCATTTTCCCTGGTCAAAGTCTACTGTAGGTAGTTTGAATTATATCACAGATTGGCTTTACCTTTTGCTCTCGTTTTGTCCCTTTGCAAAGCTAGTGAAATCTGCTACACTAGTTTTGCCCAAATTCTAATAGAGGAGGATAGCTTGGTGAATGCGTCGGAGATAATAGACAAGGTTAGGAGTGAAGGTAGAACCATATTGACCGAGATAGAGTCTAAGCAGCTCATTAAACAGGCGGGGATAAGCGTTAGCGATACCAGGCTGGCTATATCGGGGGAGGAGGCAATCTCCATAAGTAAGCAGTTTGGCTTCCCCGTAGTATTAAAAATTGCCTCACCAGATGTGGTGCATAAGAGTGATGCCGGTGGTGTTAAAGTAGGACTGAAGACATCAAAGCAGGTGGGTAAAGCCTATGACAGTATTTTGGGGGCTATTAGGCAAAAGTATCCCCAGGCGATGATTCAGGGTGTCTCAGTGCAGAAGATAGCTCGTCCCGGTGTAGAGGTGATTATTGGTATGTCTAAGGATGCCCAGTTTGGTCCTGTGCTCATGTTTGGTCTTGGTGGGATTCTGGTGGAAATCCTGAAAGACGTATCCTTCAGAATTGTCCCGTTGACTAAAAGGGATGCCGGAGAAATGATTAAGGAGATAAAGGGCTATCCCTTGTTGCAGGGCTATAGAGGTCAGGAACCAGTGGATGTGTTAAATCTGGAGGAGCTACTACTTAAGGTTTCTGACTTTGTCGAGCAGAATCCTGTGGTCAAAGAACTTGACCTTAACCCCATTTTTGCCTATAGCAATGGTGCCATAGCTGTAGATGCCAGGGTAGTACTGGAAGAGTCATCGTAATCAAGCATTAAAATGAGAATATCGAAAGGAAGATAGTAGTGAACCTGAGACTAATGCTAGAGGAGGTGGCTAAGCAGTACGGGGCGAAGACAGCCATTGCTTTAGGTGACCAGAGACTGTCCTATGCTGAGCTGGATGAAGCGTCAAATAAAGTAGCCAATGCTTTGTTGGAGCTAGGGCTGAGTAAGGGGGACCGGGTAGCCGTGCTGCTGTCTGATAGCCCTGAGTTTGCCATTATCTATTTTGGAATAGTAAAGATTGGTGCCATAGCCGTCCCCTTAGATACTAGGTATAAGTTTTATGAGTTAGCCTCCTTGTTTAATAATTGCCAGCCAAAGGTTTTGGTAGCTGAAAGCCCCTTTCTGGAAGCATTAGTTCCTGATTTACCCAGATTCAAGTCTATTGAGCATGTCATCGACCTGAGTTCTAAGGATGATGGGCGATTCCTTAGCTACCGGCAGATTGTGACTACCAGCTCAGCGCATAAGGTTGAGGTGGGGCTAGAGGCTGAGGATATAGCTCTTATTTTTTATGCGTCAGGAACTACTAGCCGACCCAGGGGAGCTATGTTATCCCATGGGAGCTTAATAGTTGAGGCAAAAGCATCTGGCGATGGGTTTGAGCAA
>DUER01000155.1 GCA_011192075.1 Dehalococcoidia bacterium
ACTGTTCCCTATGCCATGGTATTGGCTGCAAGCCAGGTAGTCAACCTAGCCGCTGCCCCGACTGCGATGGCACCGGGCAAGTGCGTCGAGTCCAGCAGAGCATCTTTGGTCGTTTTGTTAGTACTGCTACCTGCAGTCGATGCCATGGTGAGGGTAGGATTATCACTGAGTCTTGTCCTCATTGTAAGGGCACAGGCAAGGAAAAGTGTCAGCGTAATATCTTAGTCAAGATCCCGCCAGGGGTTGATGATAGCTCTCGAATACGCCTCAGTGGTGAAGGTCAAGCTGGAGCGAGGGGTGGCGCCGCAGGTGACCTGTACATTATCCTATCAGTTAAACAGCATAACTTTTTCACACGAGATGGTGATAATATCCTCTACGAGCTGCCAATCAACTTTGCTCAAGCTGCCCTCGGTGCTGAGGTAGAAGTGCCTACGCTGGAGGGCGAAACCAAGCTTCAGATTCCGGCTGGTAGCCAAACAGGTACCGTCTTTCGGCTTAAAGGTCAGGGTGTCTCCCATTTGAATAGGAGTGGGCGTGGCGACCAACTAGTTACTCTTTTCGTAGTTATTCCTGACAAACTAACTGAGCAGCAGCGCCAATTATTCCAGGAACTGGCTGACACACTGAGCCCAAATAATATGCCGCCCACAAAAAAATGGAAAGGGTGGCTAGATAGAGTTAGAACTACCTTCGGTGCCTAAACAGGGAGAACAGCTTCCATCTCCGTCCAGCTAGCTCATGCCTACCCTCAGCTCCTAGTAGCTTAACTAGCGCCTGGCGGGGGTCAGCATCTTTATACAGCACCAGATAAATATTTTCGGTAATAGGCATCTCCAGCTCAAGCTGCTGGGCTAGATTCCAGGCAACAAGAGTGGTGGTTATCCCCTCAGCCACATTATTCATTGAGTCTAATATCTCCTTTAGCGGGCGTCCCTTAGTCAATTCTACCCCGACATAGTGGTTCCGACTTAACGGACTGGCACAGGTAGTTACTAAATCACCCAGCCCAGCTAACCCGGAGAAGGTAAGGGGGCTTGCCCCCAGAGTAACCCCGAGAGCACTCATCTCGGTTAAACCACGGGTGATGAGAGCTGCCTTGGCATTGTCACCGTAGCCTAGCCCGTCAGACATACCAGCACCCAGAGCGATGATGTTTTTTAATGCCCCGCTCAGCTCTACACCGATGACATCGCTATTGGTATAAACACAAAAATTGGGGGCGGTTAGTAGGTTCTGTGCTTTTAGAGCTACCGCTTCTACCCCGGCAGCCACCACTGAAGTTGCTGGCAAGTTGCGCAGAATCTCACGGGAGAGATTAGGTCCAGAAAGCACGCAGATATTAGACCGAAAAGGCAGGTCTATCTCCTCAGCAATTACCTGTGACATACGCTTGCTGCTATCAATCTCCAGACCTTTGGCAGCACTTATCACCAGCATTGAACTTTTAAGATAGCCGGCAACTAGCTTTATATTCTGCCGCATAGTTTGTGACGGTACAGCTAAGATAACCGCATTTACGTCAGCTAATGCTTCGCTTAATGAACAGGTGACGGATAGCTGAGGAGGAAAGGTGATACCACCAGGTAGCAGAGTTGAATTAGGTCCGGCATTTCTTAGTTCTGCGGCTTCTTGCTCAGTCCGTGCCCATAACCTGACCTTCAGTCCCTTACGGGCTAGCACCATCCCCAGAGTTATCCCCCAGGTAGTGGTTCCAATGATAGTAATTATGGGCATAATTTACCTTTGGGTTCTGGAATGGGGTTACTGAAAACTTGAACTTTCGGGGTGAGTGGACGGGGGTAAATTCCTTTCTTTAGCCTTATCGCCCAGCTTGCGCTCCTTACCTGATACCAACCTGACAATATTATCTCGATGCATAATAATAACTATTATCGTGCCTATCAGAGCGTAAATTAGGTATTCAATGGGGAATCCGCTAATGATGTGAAGGGGTATTAATATGGCATAGGTGCTTACTGTCCCGGCAATAGAGCCCAGGGAAGCATACCGGGTTAAGCCAACCCCAATAATCATAACCTCGCCGCCAACAATGGCTGCTGGCGGGCATAAAACTACTAGCCCGCCAAGGAAGGTAGCTACCCCTCTTCCCCCATGAAACCTCAAAAATACTGGCCAGATATGTCCAGCTATCGCTGCCAGAGCCGCCATAACCTGGGCAAGCAGCATCCCCAAACCAAAGTTACCTATTACCAGATAGTCCCCACCGACTATCAACCCGGCAAATACTACTGCCAGCACTCCCTTTAATGCGTCAAGACAGGCTACCAGAGCTGCTGCTCTGGTACCAGCCGTTCGTAGCACATTAGTTGCTCCTGTCTTGCCACTACCATAGTGCCTGACATCCTTCTTAGCCTTTCGCCTGCTTATTATTAAGCCAAAGGGAATAGAACCCAAAAGGTAACCCAGTATCACTACGGCAAGAAACTTGGCGATTATCATTGTTCACCCCTGGTTTTGAAGACTAGACGAAATGGAGTGCCAATGAAGCCGAACGACTGGCGCAACTTGTTCTCCAGGTAGCGCTGATAGGAAAAATGTATTAGCTTGGTATCGTTGACAAAAAAGACGAAGGTTGGCGGGTTTACCTCAGCTTGGGTAGCATATAGAATCTTTAACTGCTTACCACCAATGCGTGGCAGGTTGTGAGCGGCTACTGCTTGCTGAACCACATTATTAACTACGGCGGTAGATAATCGCTTGAGCCTCTCCTGGTATATTTGACTCACCTGAGGCATAATCTTGTTCACACCCTGCCCAAATTTAGCTGAAATATACAGCACAGGCGCATAAGCCATAAACTTGAGTTGGCTCCTAATATGTCTATTATATTCAGTTGTGCTCTTACCCACAACCAAATCCCATTTGTTGACTACGAGTACAATCCCCTTGCTCGCTTGCTGAATATAGCCAGCAATATGCATATCCTGAGCCGTTACTAGCTCAGTAGCATCAAGAACAAGTAAAGCGATATCAGCCCGGTCAATGGCTCGCAGGGCACGGATGACACTATACCGCTCTATCCCTACTCCTAACCGTCCCCGCCGTCTGATACCAGCAGTATCAATAATTAGCACACTTTGCCCATCAAAGTCAAGTAGGGTATCTATAGCGTCGCGAGTAGTTCCTGGAGCTTCATCAACAATAGCTCGCTGCCCACCCAAAAGGGTATTTAACAGCATTGACTTGCCCACATTAGGTCTACCGACGATGGCTACCTTCATACGCTCTGGCTCAACCTCAGCCAGTGATGGAGTTGGTAACAAGGGGACAATTCTATCCAATAGCTCAGCAGTCCCACGATTGTGATAGGCACTTATCGCTACTGTCTCCCCCAGCCCTAACTCATAAAATTCTACCGCCTGGGTCTCAAGCCTGGCGTTATCTGCCTTATTAGCCACTAATATTACCGGCTTAATTACCTGACGAAGCATGTCAGCTATTTCCAGGTCGGTGGGCATCACCCCATCCTTGACATCGACCAAGAAAATAATCACATCAGCCTCATCGATAGCTACCTCTACCTGCTCCTTAACTGCCTGAGCCATAGTGGACTGTGGCTTTGGTTCTAAACCACCGGTATCAACTATGGTAAATTCAGTTCCCGGCCACGAAACATTGGCAAATATACGGTCGCGAGTTGTCCCGGGCAGGTCCTCCACAATAGCCAACCGCTTACCCGCCATCCGATTTAACAGGGTAGATTTACCTACATTCTGTCGGCCGATAACAGCCACAATAGGCTTGATCACATCCATCTCCAAACTCAGCTATGGGATTTACCAATCCCTCACCCTTTACATCCTATCGATAGGCAGGCAGCGCTATATCCAAGCCTCCCAGCATTATCGCCAGCAGCGCTTTCTGTAGATGCATCCTATTCTCAGCTTGGTCAAAAACCACCGATTGTACACTATCTAGAATGCCTTCAGCTACCTCCTCGCCCCGGTGAGCTGGCAAAGGATGCATCAATATGGCGTCTCCCTTAGCTAGAGACAGGAGTTCACTATTCACCTGATAGCTAGTGAAAATATGGCGTCGCTCTTGAGCCTTAGCCTCCTGCCCCATACTTACCCACACATCGGTATAAACTATATCAGCCCCGCTAACTGCCAGTTGTGGCTGCTCAGTGCAAAATATTTCGGCACCACTATTAGTAGCATACTCTTGAGCCAGACGCAGTATCCCTTCCTGAACAGCATAGCCGCTTGGTGAAGCAATCCTGAAATTAACTCCCATAAGCGGAGCTGCCAGCAAGAGACTGTGAGCCACATTGTTACCATCGCCAACAAAGGCTAAGGTTAGCCCCTGAAGCTCCCCCTTCTTCTCATAGATGGTAAGCAGGTCAGCCAGGGCTTGACACGGGTGTTCCCAATCAGACAGGGCGTTTATCACGGGCACGTTGGAATAGCTTGCCAGAATTTCTAAAGTTTGGTGAGAAAAGGTACGAGCAGCAATAGCATCTACATATCGGCTAAGCACTTGGGCTACATCCGAAACTGACTCCCGCTTTCCCAGGCCAACTTCATCTGGAGATAGGTAGACGCAATGTCCGCCTAACTGCTGCATAGCTATCTCAAAGCTAACCCGAGTCCGTAATGACGGCTTTTCAAACACCAGGGCTAAAATCTTTCTGTTAAGTAAAGAAAGCCAGCCCTCAGCTTTTATATTCATTGCTTCTGATATTAGTAACCGAATATCTTCACCGCTGAGGTCAGCTACTGAAAGTAAGTCTTTCCCTTTCATGCCCTACAGTATATCACGAAAAAACAACAATTCAACAGCAGGTAATAGACAAATCTTTACTTTCAGGGGGTAAGTTGCTTTAATTGGTATAGATGAAGACACGATACAGAGCACTACCCTCTAGGCTCTATCACAATCTAATTAATTCATAGAAAGAGGTTAGAAATATCTACCGAAAAGTTCACTGTATCTGGAAGCCAGCTGGTTGACAAGGTCAAGCAACTCATACATGAGGGGAACATCAGAAAGGTCCGTTTGCTACACGAAGGACGAACCGTAATTGAGATTCCGTTGTCAATAGGTGCGCCAGCGGTGGCAATAGGGATTCTGGCAGTTCCGGTTCTAGCTGCCTTAGGTGCTTTTGCGGCACTGGTAACCGAATGTACTATGGAGGTTGAGAAGGTAGAAAAATCATAGCTCTTGTTGAGACTACGTTATTGGCCTAGCTTTGTCCTGGCTAGTGGGCAAAGAATGGGATTGTGACATGACAGAAATTATTTTGGCACGACATGGGGAAACTGATTGGAATGTAGCTGAGGTATTTAGAGGTAGAATTGATATTGAGCTAAATGATACTGGAATGAAACAGGCAGAGTTGTTGGCTGAATACTTAAAGGATTTAAGGATAGCTGCCATTTACTCAAGCCCGTTAAAACGAGCCCTAAAGACAGCCGAAATGATGGCTAGTCATCATAACCTTGATGTGGAAATCGCTCCTGGACTTATAGATTTTGATTACGGAGAGTGGCAGGGCTCATCTCATGAGGTGGTGAAGGATAGATATAAAGAGCTTTATGCTGAGTGGATTAAAAATCCTCACCAGGTAAAAATGCCGGCTGGTGAGAGCCTAAATGATATCAGGAGAAGAGCCTCTGGTGTGGTGGATAGTGTAGTAACAAGATATGAGGGCACTGTGGTCTTAGTAGCTCATCGTGTGGTAAATAAGGTTTTAATATGTGTCTTGTTAGGTCTGGATAATTCTCATTTCTGGAACATAAGACAAGACGCCTGCGGAATTACTACTTTTACTTATGAAAACGAACGGTTTATACTCACTAAACATAATGATACCTCTTTCTTAAGACTTATCCCGAAGGTTCAATTCAGTGATTTCTAAGCTTTTGGATAGGGGAATCTTATTTACGAGAGTAACTCAGCTTGTTACTCCTGCAATTGACATCTTGAATGGGGAAAGTAGCTGACTATCTCCCAATTAGAGACCGCAGGTATTGCAACTAATGGAACTACACCCAGAGCAAGAGTTGCTTATGGAAGTGGTCATTCCGTCCTCATCTTTGGAGACGGCGGCAAAGGTGGAGAGTATGCGTTCAGCATGGCTATGGCAGCGAGGGCAAGAAGCCTCCTCCTTAGCCTGAGTTAGCAAGCGTAGTAGCTCAAACTTTAGCTTACAACTGGGGCACAGATATTCATATATCGGCATTTCCCTCTACCCATAATTAGTTTAATCGTTTTACAGTGGCAGGTCAAGCTTGGTCGATTTCATCTTTTGACCTGGTAGCTATGAGGTGGCATAGTGGACACAATTGCGCACATTCATTCCCCTTTAGTATCCCTATCAGGGCAAGAACTAAGTAATAGAAGGGAGGTTACTATGCCGGGAAGATTAACCAATCACGATCAAGAGACCATTATAAGCTTCAACAAGGCTCAGGAAATAGCCGATATCTTCACCTATGAAAAGACATGGCAAAAACACCTTGAGGGTAAACTAGGATTGAAGCCGGTAATGGACAATGGCTTCGGCGGTAAAGAATATGAACTACCTAAGAAGATGATTAAACCACCCAGAGTGCCAAGGAAGCTGTCTGATTCAGTTAAGAAAAAACTGGCCGAGCGGTTGCACGGAAAGCGTGTTCTGAGTGCTTAAAACCTAGTTCCTGTGGTAAAATCAGCAGCTAAAAATCGAAACAAGGGTAATTTTTATATCCTCAAGGAAGAAGAGACAGAAGATAGCTGACTTTTCCGAATATATAGAAAAGGCGCTGGAGTTGCTTTAGAGTCTCAAGCAAGATAATGGGAATCTACCTCTCTCTGGTTGCTTAATCCATCCCTCCTCCCCAAAGTCGTAACCACATTCCGCACAAAAAGTATTGACAAACCCTCAAGACAGGACTACATTAGAGTCCCTAACATAAACTAGTCTTAAAACAATGGGAATCGGGTAAGGAAGATGAGTGGATTAAAAGGGCACTGAAACCGCTAGATATAGCGGTGACTGGTGCCCTTTTGGGTTTGATTGATTGCCGATAGGTTTAGAAAAACACTACTTCCTCAACCTATCCACTGGTGAAGCCATTACATGCCTCTTGAACACGTCATCAAACCCCAATGCCTGTGTATAACGCCTAGATCAAGTAGCCCCTGTATTTCTTCCCCAGTTGATTCTATCCCATATCCTTTCATAAGAATAATAGAGAACTACTAGAAATACTTGGATTATGAGTGTAATTGAGACTGTTTCTCGAATATCTTTTGTAATAATCCAGGTCAAAATGCCAGTCCCGACTGTTGATACAATCCGATAAACTAGGGCTTTCACCAATGACCTCATCCGAGATTCTCTAAAAGCCAGCTTTCCAGTGTCTTCCATTATTGGCATACCTCCCTCCGCACGAAGAACAGAAATTAAGTACTTTGCTGGTTTTCCTTTATTACTCTTTGCTTCCTTGATGTTGCTTTTCCTAGTCTAGCGTTGATCAAATATATATTCAATCCCCCTTTTATTTATAATTTAACCTTTGTGTGTTACTAATGTGGTCCTAAGAACTAGTACTAGCGAGGAATTGTATAACTAACAAAGTGTCCTCGAAATTTAAAATATTTGCTTGAAACCTCTTGACAAAACCAGTATACAGGTATAAAATGTATCTAGATATATCTAGATAGTACTAGATATATCTAGATAAAAGAATGGAGGATGAATGGTAATGTTTCGTGATAGGGTTTCCAGAGGTGAAAGATTCTTTCGTGGCTTTCGGCATGACAGCCCCTTCCAAAAGGGAGACTTGAAATACGTTATTCTAGACCTGTTAAAAGATAAACCGAGATACGGCTACGAAATCATTCGCGCTCTTGAAGAGCGGTCTCATGGCTTTTACAAACCTAGTGCCGGTGTGGTTTACCCCACCCTACAGATGCTTGAAGAAATGGGATACGCCAGCTCCGCCGAGCGAGATGGGAAAAAGGTTTATACTATCACAGCGGAAGGCAATCAGTTTCTGGTTGAGAGGCGTGATTCAGCTAATGAGGTGAGGAGCCATATGAGGCATCATTGGAATCCAAAGAATATTGGTCCTCTAGGCGAGATAATGGGTGAAGTTGCCAAGCTCGGAAAATTGGTAGGACCCCGAATTCGCAACGCTGAGCCAACGCAATTACACCGTATAAGTGAGCTTATTTCCCGAACCCGCAGGGAAATAGAGGCTATACTGGAAGAATAATACCAATGCAATGGAGCAACTCTGATGTCTAGCAGTAGACAGAACCGTGATGAAAGAAAGGATTTGGCAGGTGAACACGCATTAGGTGATTTAGGACAACTCTTGCTATTATTCACCTTTTTCCACACTCAACATGCTGACGTTTTATTACACATGTGATTGATGGCGGCTTGACACTCGGTCGGCAGAGCGTATATGTTAGTTGGAATAGGAAATCCCAAAAAGGAGGATTAAAATGGGTTACTTTAGAATAATGGCGGCAATACCGGGTTTCTTCCTAAGTTCATTTTTTCTTATGCTCCTCTGGGGCGTTATTGCCCCTAAAGTCGGTATGGTGGATATCAACTATGTAACATCCATGCTGATAACAATCACACTCTGGATAGCGATAGCACCGCTAGCGGCTGTGGGGAGAAAAAAAAGTTAATCTTAAGACTTTTAGGATTAACGGTTTCTTGTTAGAGTAGGTCACCAGATTCTCAATGTGTCACTCCGCTGAATAGGGAACGTGCAGTGAAACTGGTCTATGAGGAGTATTATGGCACTCTTCTGAGTCCAGGCAGGCCCCGTCTCGCGGTGTGGGGCTCATGGAGCAGGCCCGGGATTGAGGTGCTTCTGCTCATCTAAAATCGTTCCTTTATTGAACATTCTAACGAATTGTAACTCTAGTTTAGTACCGCTCCCCAAACCCCCAACCACATTCCGCACCACAGGTATTGACAAACTCTCAAGACAGGACTACATTAGA
The DNA here is from genome assembly GCA_011192075.1 of Dehalococcoidia bacterium. Lineage (GTDB taxonomy): Bacteria > Chloroflexota > Dehalococcoidia > Dehalococcoidales > S120 > S120. The sequence goes on from DUER01000155.1 coordinate 8,977, forward strand.
GTCCCAACATATCTAGGACAACATGATTATTGTATCGGTTTAGGAGATTGAGAGATTGAAACGCTTGCATATACTATATATACTGCTTGGGATTGGCATAGTTGTGTTGTGTGTGGGCTTAGTTCTCCTTATAGTGCAATAATGCTGATTGCGATGCCTGAATCCACCTCCAACACAACTTCCCTCCCCAAAGTCGTAACCACATTCTGCACTAATAAGGTTCCTTTTTACTGTATGTAGTCAGCAAAGCCCTGGCTCGGTTTTCTTATCTTCATCAATAAGCTTCTCTCACCAATCGGCAGTACCCCAAGTAACTTATCTCTGAATCCCAATGAAAGGCGCCATCCAGTGAGCTCTCCTACTTCAGGTTGATATCGGGAACTATGTAGGGGCGCCAACGCTTAAGGTAGGCATCGGGTTCAAATACGTCGCTTCCTGGCGGATAAGTCGCAAGCACCGGTTCTATCTGTTTCATCACTTGCTCTAGGCCCTTGGTCATTTTCTCGTAAAGAGCTGGATTATCCTTACTAATTATCTCTGGATTCCTGGCCAGCTCAAGTGTGGGTACCACGCTCTTGTCCTGAAACAACTTAAAGATATAGTCCACGTCCTCATCGCTACATATTTGGTCAATGAGATGGTGCGTCACTATCCTCTTGAAGTAGCCAGGGGAATTACAGTAGACGGCCTTCTGCCACCACTTCGTATATTCTGTGTAACCACTTTGGCCATTAAGCTCCTTTACGGTAGCTTTAGCTACCTGATAGCCGCAGGCAACTGCACCCTGTATCCATACTTCTACAGGAGCAGCAGCATCGCCAATAGCCACTACGTTCCCTGCTACCGGGTCTCTTAGTGGAGTGCGAACAGTGATAGCACCCATACCCATCCTCTTCGTCTTCGCCACCGTAATATTGCGAAACCATTTGGCGTACCTGGGTATTTTGCTCAATGTTTCTATGGATTCATAACGCATGAACTTCCCCTGCTCTCCCATGAGGCCTATCCCCGTTTTCCCTATACTGGGAATGTTTAAGGAAAGCCAAGCGGTCTCGTGTCCTGGGATATCACACTCCATCCCGTCTACCACGCAGGAAGTACCGCCACCCCCTGGTATCTGCGAGAACACTTTTCTCTTTTCGTTCAAGCCCAGACTCTCCACAATCTTGGACATAACCCCATCGGCGGCAATGGCCTTTTTTGCCTCAAAGGTCTTCTCTACTGACTTTGCTCTCGCGAATACTTTCACCCCATCCGAGGTGTTTTCTGCCACCATTGCCGGAGTTCCAGTCATGACCTCCACACCAGCCTTCTCAGCTTCAGTGAGGAGACCGGCTAGGAAGGCTTCCTTATCATAGTAAAAACCAAAGAGTTTGTTCTTGAAGGGGGAAACCTTATATTCAGATGGAGAAATCCAGATGGCATTGGTGTAGGGTCTTAAAATACCGGTATAGTCAATAGAGAAACCTGGCCCGGGAAAGATAAACTTGGTCTTTTCCTGACTGACCTCTGTCTTAACTGTCTCAATATAACCATCGGGGCAGACCCACTCAAGGTAAAAAATTTGCAGGCAGCTTCGATTAATTCTGGAAGGGTTATTTTTCTGCTCGAGCAGCAGGACTTTCAAACCGTCCTCAGCCGCGGTCTTGGCGGCCATTAGACCTCCGGGACCGCCACCAACCACGATTACATCGTATCTCTTAGCCATTAATCATCTCCTCTAGTAATTTTGTCGATAATTAAGGAGGGCAACAGCCAACGCCTTACCTAGCGGTTCCAGTGCCCTTTTAATCCTACTCATCTTCCCTACATCTAGTTATTGTTTTTAAGATTATTTCATATGTGTTGGGATTTGAGTTTAGCGCTATCTCGAGACTTTGTCAATATCAAAAAAAGGAACCTTTGTGCGAAATGTAGTTACGACTTTGGGGAGGGAGGTGGTAACAGAAAGCTAAAATGTGCAATCAGAGAAATGAAGTTTCTTAGCTTCACCTACCCTTGCTTTTTAACTGAGCTGCCTCTTTGTTGTCAGCTTCGAATAGGATAACTCACAGCCATTAGATAAAACCTCTTGTTTATAGCCATAACTTATCACTTGGAGGTAAAAATTAAAGTGATAAAAGTAATTTCATTTTTTGTACTTTCATCTTTACTCTACTTTTTGCGATATTCTACTTCTTAGGAATACTAAAAATGGTGTTTACCCGCTTCTTTTCTGTTACTCCTTCGAACTAACAGCATACTGACTTTTTAGGAGGATAGGAGGTGATACTATTTAGCTTCATCTACTCTCCTCGTGGCTTCGATCAGTCCCACCTCTTACATTATTGGAAATGCCCGCTACCACTGGAAGATCAGTTGGTGCAGCCTAACCGCAACCCAGACCGCTAAGGCTATTACTGACGTCAGTAAAACTTTCTTGCTGGAATGTTGCAATTCCGTAGTACAATAAATATAGGCTATGTGACACCACCTCATACTCCGACGCACTTCATTTTATGAGATATGCAGGATAAGGGTTTTTATACCGAAAGGGTATACACAAATGTATTGCTGCCTTAAAATACCTTGCTGTGAGTGGTTTCTAGGTTGCTGGGGGTGGCTGCAGTTGGGTTCTGAAGTCTAGTTTTAGCAAAGAGGGAAAACGAAAAGCAGGATGGTAAAAGCTATGGAACATTTAATTAAAAAAGCGGTTAGGGATTTAGTAAATTCCAATCATGCTATAGCCTTAACTGGAGCAGGAATGTCAACCGAATCGGGAATCCCTGATTTTCGGGGTCCATCAGGTATTTGGACCAAA
>DUER01000156.1 GCA_011192075.1 Dehalococcoidia bacterium
ATCCATCTCTTCTGCCGTACTTAGTATAAAAGGTAACGCCCAGGTTTTCATGTAGGCGTCGTAGTTATAGTAGTCGATATAGTCCTCTTTCCACCAAGTGACATACTGGGAAATAGCCGTGACTTCCAGTCCCAGGTTTTCCTCCTGAAGGGCAAGGGAAACTGCATGCCCTGCCTTCCAGCCACAGATCATAGCCCCTGGATTTTGTATTTCTTGTGTTGCTCCCGCATCTCCTATAACTAAAACCCGGTCTTCATAGGGCTCGACGATAGGAGTATAGCAATTTTGGTTAGCGGATAATGTCCTCAATGTTTTTGTGTTCTTAAACCAGCCCGCGCAGAAGGCCTCCTTGGTCATATAATCCTCGGCAGCTTCAAGGTCTATCATAGGATGCAGAGTTAGAACGGTTTGACTATATTCTCCTTCAGTAGGCCGTGGAAATATAAACATCTCGATAGGGCCCTCTTTCATGAAACCAAATACAGCTATACACACATCGGGCTCCGGGAGTTCTACACCCGATACATAACGTGTTAGGGCACGAAGGTTACAGAAATAGGTGCGGTCTTTATTGAACCCAGCTACTTGGGCTATCCTTGAGTTTAATCCATCGGCGGCAATAAGATATCTGCCTTCAAAGATCTGTCCGCTTCCCTCAACCTTTACCTCATCAGCCGTAGTAGTAACCTTCTCCACGTTTACGCCGGGGAAGACATTAACACCGCAGGCTTCCACTTCTTCTAGCAGACATCGGAACAGTATTTCTTTATCCAGGACAGCAGTAACCTTGCCATAGTCTCCCTTTTTCTTTTGTTCTTCGCAAATACCGGCTTGTATTCTGTAACCATTGGGAGAATAGGAATCGTAAGCATATCCATTCCTCCAAGGGCCATCATATTTGACTGAAAAGCCGTGTGCAGGAAAAGAGAGGCGTTTATCCCTAACATTACATCGGTATAAATCGTGATGTAAATACTCGTTAGCAGAGTCCAGAATACCACAGCAAGCCCTGGTAAGTACTGTAAGATCACTTTTTCTTTCCAGTAGGGCTACTTCAAATCCGTTTTCTCCAGCTGTTTTGGCTGCTACCAGTCCGGCCGGGCCAGCACCAACCACAATTATGTCGTATTTTTTTACCACTGTTACTCTCTCCCCTCTACTATATTGTTAATACTTAAGCAAGGGTAGAAGCTACCACCATAAATTCACGCTTAGGTTCCCCTGCAATTATTTTTGTAAGCCTTAACCTATTCTATGTTGTTGCTTTGTTGATACTTTTATTTGGAGTCTAATGTATCCTTATATTGAATTTTTGTCAACATAACAGAATGAAGATAAGCACCTGGTAGTAGGGAATGTAACTGTGAGTTTGAGCTTGGGTGATAATTATCTGTTACCCCAACGAGCTACTCAAGTACTCCGTCCGATATCAATTGGGCAAACTCTTCATCGGATATGCCAAGGAGTTCGGTACATACGTATTCATTATGCTCACCCAGCATGGGAGCACGTCTTATCTCATAAGGGGTTTTTGATAACATGGCTGGCATACCACTGTAGGTAAACTTACCTATCTCCGGATGGTCAAGCTCCCAGTAGAAGTGCCTGTGCTGTAGTTGCGGATCGTTGTCCAGGTCTTGACCATTTTGTACTATTCCGGCGGCTATCCCAGCGCTTCGCACTAAGCTTACTACCTCTTCAGGAGAGTGTTCCATTGTCCATTCTTCAATCAGACTATCCAGTTTGTCCACATTTTTAAGCCTGTCTATGAGAGTGCCGAATTCAGTTGACTCTTTCCAAGCTGGTTTACCTACAACCATACAGAATCTTTCCCATTCATTGGTATCATATACACAGATGGTGCACCATCTATTGTCTCCCTTACACTGATAAACGCCGTGGGGAGCAGCATAAGCTGTTCTGTTCCCCATCCTCTCTGCCTCTTTCCCGTTTGCCTCATACTCAAGAAGAACCGGGGTCATAAGAGGAATAACGGACTCCATTTGTGCCGCATCGATATATAGCCCTTTCCCTGTCCTTTGTCGATAGTCAAGGGCGGCGACTATAGCCAGCACATTAGCCCTTGGGGCTATGAAATCAGTTATAGTGAAGCCCGGGAATTGTGGCTTTTGGTCTGTGAAACCAGTTATATTCGGTAGACCAGTTAGTGCAGTTAGAGTACCTCCGTGGCCTGGGATATCAGCATATGGGCCTGTTTGCCCGTAGATGGCGGCACTGAGCATTATTATATCAGGCTTTATCTTCTTTAGGTCTTCGTATCCCATTCCCATCCTTTTCATTACACCTCCGGCGAAATTGTCTACAACAACATCGGCCCACTTTGTAATTTTGGTCATTACTTCCATGGCACGGGGATGCTTGAGATTTAGGGTTACGCCATATACGCCGGAATTGACAAACAGATAGGCCGCAGAACGGTCTGGTTGGGATACATTACCGACAAATGGTCCTGCCTGCCTATGCCATTCTATTCGAGTTCGGCTCTCTATCCTGAGCACCTGAGCCCCATAACTGGCTAGAATAGCTGTGGTGAGCGGCCCAGTTATTCCCAGAATAAAAGCAACGACATTAACCCCTTCAAGTGCCTTATTTGCCATCTCTCTTCTCCTTACAGGTTTAGATTATCCCTGCTTGTTTCAAGGCAACCAGTTCTTCGCTGGATAAGCCTAGTTCCTTCTGGTAGATCTCCCGGTTATGCTCACCAATAAGAGGGGCACGACGCCATATGTTACAGGGAGCATCAGATAGCAGACAAAAACGAGATGGGTAGCGAAGGGTAACCCCCAAATCAGTGTGGTCCACCTTCTGCCAGTAGTCCCGAGCCTCAAGTTGAGGATGTTCTGCAATATCTCTGGGCGTGTTGATCGGCTGTAGCATAATCCTTCTCTTGATTGCCCCTTCCAACAGTTCAGTTTTTGTCTTTGCTTGGAAAAAACGGGCGAAATAGTCCTGTATCCGGTCTGCCTCCTCTCGTGACATATTTATCCAATCAAGCGTAGTCCAATCTATCCCCCTCAGGAAGTCGTCGGCCATTCCCTCATCATCCAACCACTTCACCAACCGCTGACTCTCAGCTACTCCAAACAGACCGGTGATAAGCATATACATAATATGCCCGTCCCTAGCCGGCCACACCATTCTCAATACTACTTCCGAATTGGGTACACCATAGCGAGAGCTTCCTCGTTCAAATTCCTTACCTGTTACCTCCCAACGCTCGTGGATCATCCATGCTGTCTTTGACGCACTATCCTGAATTGCAACGTCAATATGTTGCCCCTCTCCTGATGTTCTTCTCCAGTAAAGGGCTATAGTCGTGCTCCAGGCCCCATCCATACCCCCCAACAAGAAGGCTAGAGGGATATGACTAACATGGACAGGAGGTTTATCTGGGTCACCGGTTACGAATAACAAACCACTTGTGGCCCAACAAACAAGGTCTGAAGCCTTATAGTCACAGCACGGTCCCGTCTGACCAAAGGGGGTGATGGATGTCATAACTATTCTGGGGTTTATCTTTTCCAGCTCTGCATAACCCAGCCCCAGTTCATCCATATACCCGGGAGGAAAAGACTCAATAATTACATCGGCGGTCTTGACCAACTTCTTAAAGAGTTCCCTACCATCGACCATTTCGATGTCTAAGGTAACTCCTCTTTTATTAGTATTAAAGGCAAACCAATAAAGGCTTTTTTCTGGGTCTGGGATGTCGTGGAAAAAGGGGGCGATATTTCGTACCGGGTCACCACCTGGCTTCTCAATCTTAATCACATCAGCCCCGAGATTCCCAAGGAGCTGCCCACAGTAGAGTCCCTTCTCATCGGTCAGGTCCAAAATACGATATGGGCTAAGTACGCTTTCACCCTTTTCTTGCTTACTCACTCTAACCTCCTGTCGGTAAATGGATTGGAGCTATCCAACATACCGACACCTATCACTACCATTTCTAAAACAGTCCATCATACTCATCTGGAATAAATTCGGGTGGACGTACCAATTTCATTTTCTGAACTCCGACGGGGCAATGAACCACACAGTTACCACACCCCATACACTTTTCCGTATCAATATAGGCACGCTCCTCATCAAACTCAGTGTAGTGTTTCATCTGAGCCGCTCCAAATATACAGATTTCGGTACATTTTCTACATTCATTACCAAGGCATTTCTCAGCCTCGACAGTCGCTTCGAAGCGACTTGGCGCAATCATCTCTCGTACATTACTTGGCACAAATCTAAAGATGGCACAGTTCCTATCACTATTGCTTATCAATCGATTAAGCTTCTTTTCGTTATACCCTATATGTACCAGCGCATATTCTTCTATCTCTTTGAGTATATCCATTGCCTCTTTAAGCGTAATTTTTCTACCCGTTCCGCGGTCCATGTTATATTTGGCTGGGGCCCCGACGATAAAGCAAAACTCTTCTGTGGAACGAGGAGTTACCTTTCGGTAAATCCTGGCGCAAGAGCAAGGATTCACAACTAGAGTTTCTTCATTTTCTCTGAATAGTTCCCTTACATCGTCACAAGGCAACACACCCGGAGTGTCTTTAATTGATTTCCACTGTGGAATTACACGAGACATTGGTATCTCCCCTGACCATATCGACATTTTCTGTCGCCACTGGTAAGCTTCGTTTTCAAACCACGCCCGCCAGAGGTCAAAAAACTCCTCGCCGTATTCCTGGTCATATTTGGGATTAGCCCCTGTAGTATCTTTCAGTTCAGTAACAGCATAAACCGTCCGAAGCCCCCCCTTTGTTCTGTATAAAACAAGCCCCTTTTCATACAGTTCCTGTATTTGCTTGTCTACCGTCTCCTTATCCATGTTCAGCTTCTCGGCTATTTCCTCAGAAGATGCAGCCGGCAACTCACGCACTATTCTGGCCTGTTCCAGATTAGCCAACTTCGCCAGTATCTGCGGTATATATTTTGAGTCCTCACACCCCTCAATTCTGGCCGCTAATTCCCTGTAAATAGGGTCAATTTCACCCATTGTCATCCCCCTTACTTTTTATTTTGTTATTACCAATTCTTTATCTGTTAATAAGACACATAAATAATCCTGAGACTACATCTTCCTCACTTCCTTAACTTAAAAATGAACATCAACCATACCGGGCAAGAACATCATCCTCATAGGCCAAATCAACATCATAGCCCATTTTACCTGGAATGAATCTGGTACCATGAACACCCCGACTCCTTAGCCACCATTCATACGTGTGTCTCATGCCTTCTTCCATATTAAAGAGGGGTCGATATCCGATATCATCTCTGGCTCTGGATATATCGTAGAAGCTGCTACGCTCCCACGGGAAGAAGAAAATCGGACGCTTCAGATTGCAAACCACCTGAGGTTCCACGTAAACCTTACTGACTTTAACATTCATTGTCTCGGAAATAGTATCTATGTAGCCATCTATAGTTATAGCTTCGTCACTAGCAATATTAAATATCTTGCCTAAAGCCCTTTTCTGTCCGCTTGCTACAAGGTAGGCTCGAGCAACATCGTCTGCATGGACGAAGTGAAGTACTGTAGCACCATTACCCGGAACCAGAATCCGCCGTCCCTGAAGCAACCGTACAAAGTAACTACCCTCACGTTCATCCATCCAGTTTTCTGGTCCATATACAACGGGGCTGCGGAAAATAGTAACTGGGAAACCTTTTTCTTCGAACATTCTTAGCAGGAACTGTTCACACTGTAACTTTTCCAATGCATAGGTCTCCTCCCCGGCAGGTGCAGTTACTTCAGTAACTGTGGGAAAATTTTCCCTTATCGGGAGTAGCTCACTCGGAGCATACACAGCACAGGTACTCTGGAAAATATAGTGATTTATTCTACCACATAGAGCCGCTACTAATGGCTCCAAGTTTTTAATCTGATATCCGGTTATATCATAGACCACCTCAAAGTCCTGTGATTCTAACACTTGTCCTACTTCATCCGGGTTCCTGCGATCAACGGTAAGCCTCTTAACCCCGGAGGGTAAATCGGCCTTGGTTTTACCACGGTTTAATAAAGTGATGTTATGTCCCTGCTCGGCAAGGACTCGGACGATACGAAGTCCAACGAACCTGGTACCCCCGATGACTAGAACTTTCAAGAACACTCCTATCTAATTCTATTTCTCATCCATTTGATTATCTAAACTGAAACCACAATGTTCCGATATACGATTATATTATGTGCTGAGGATTGAGTTTATTCTTCTTGATAAACTTTGTCAATAACAGCATAAGGATGAGCATATACGATTAATGAATACAATTACGATTTTTTAAGGACGCGTACAACGCGTTGACACAAAGGACGACTAAATATATGATAATCTGCGATAGCACTTTAACGCTTGTCGATGGAGTAGTCTTGACAAAGGACTTTACCTATACGCTAACCTGTGATAGTAATTGAACGCTTATCGACGGGGCAATCTTGACAAAAGGTAAATTTATATACAATAATTATACCAACAAATGCAAACACCTATAGACATTAGCATTAATGACTAAGACCAATATGAAAATAACTCTCACGCGTTTACGAAATAGGACACGGTAGCTGTATAATGTAATGTCTCATTGACGTCCTGACGACGAAGTTAGTAAGACCGTGCGAATTTATTTTAGAAGAACGTGTTGGACTAACCAGTAAAATTAGTAAGTCAATACAGTAATGCGTACCGAGAGGAGGTGGTTGATGGCGTAACCGTCAAAGTAGTGATTAATATCCTGCGAATTCTTTACAAGGAGGAAAAATGAAAAGGAGAATATTATTAGTTTTTCTAGCAGTAATGCTGGTGGTATCTATGGCTTCATTTGTTGCTTGTGGCGAGGACGAGGGGACACCAACTACGCCAACAGGACCCGATACTGAAGTCTATGAATGGAACTTGGCTTGTGGTGCTCCTCTTACTGGATCATATTTAGAGTTCTTCGAATCTTTCAGTACCGATATTGATCGGATAACTAATGGGAGAGTAAAAATAACCAATTACTTCGCTGGAACTTTGGGCAGTGCTGCCGACCAATTGGAGATGCTTAATTCTGGTATTGCCCACATTATCTATCATGTCCCACCCTGGAGCCCTGGTATTTTCCCACTCAGTGAGCTTCCGGCACTACCTTTCATTTGTGCTACACCCACTTCAATAAACCTATATGGTAAATTTCTGATGCAGTGGGATAAATGCACTGAGTATGATGATTACAAGGTAATTGCCATGTGTGCTCCCCCAAGTGGTCGTATATGGTTCGCGGATAAAAAGGTCACTAGCCTTGATGACATCAAGGGAATGAAAATCAGGACGGGAGGTGGTATTTATGCTAGAATCCCAGAGGTGCTTGGCGCTACCGCTGTCCAAACTCCTACCGCTGATACTTACATGACCATAGAAAGAGGTTTAGCAGAAGGTTTAATCACAGACCCCGGCTATATGGAAATGATCAAGGGGTGGGAAATAGTGAAATACGGTCTTAACACCCCTCTATACCTGGGTATCCATGAATTACTTATGAGTAAGGAGCTATGGGATAGTCTTCCCGACGATCTAAAACTGATATTAGACGAGTATTTCCAAGGGTTTATGACTAGATGGTTACTAGTTGCTATTGAATGGGAGACTAGTGCTCGCGACGCGTTAACAAGTAATGGGATCGAGTTTTATGACCTCAGTGATGCGGAGCTATCCCGTTGGACGGCGCTTTGGGAGCCCCTTATAGATGAATGGATAACAGAACAAGAAGCGAAAGGCTTACCAGCGAGAGAAGCAGTGGAAGCCGCTAGGAATCTGACATTTTATGAGAAATAGGTCAACTTAGAGCAGGGAAAGGGAATAGCTTTAGTTTAGCGAAAACTAACACTGAACAGGGCCATATTACTAACAAGATATTAAAATGTGTCATTAGGAATATGGCCCTGATGATATGAGTAGTTGAAGTGTCGACTATGAATACCTTAGCTCATCAAATCGAGGGGAAAATACATGCAACAAGCAAAGCACTAAACTGGGTTGCTTGTTTTGCTGTTATCTTGCTGGCAGTAGGGGTTTTCGTTGACGTGTTTGCTCGCTGGATTAATAGACCTGTTCCAGGTAATATTGACACTGCTGAGTTATTACTGATTCCAGCAGTATTTTTCGCCATGGCTTATACCCATAAGCTAGACGGACATATTCGTGTCGAGATACTACACACACGTATGTCAACACGGGTCAAGGGTATCGTGGACTCAATAACTCTATTAATCGCCACAGGGGTATATGGGTTCATAATATGGTCAATGGCAGACAGGGTCTGGAGAATTGTTACTTCCCCAGACCCTGGTCCTATTACTATAGGTTTGGCTATACCAATATTCCCTCTCCTTATCGTGATAGTCATCGCACTCATAGTACTATGTCTCGAGTTACTGGCAAACTTCACACATGCCGTTGCTCGAGCAGCAGGTAAGTGAGTATTACCATTAGTTTCCCACATGCATAAGGAGTAATACGATGGAACCATGGTTGATTGGTGTTCTGGGTTTTGTAGCTCTCTTTGTGCTACTGGCAATAGGAATGCATATTGCTTTTGCCATGACTATAGTCGCCTTCGTAGGCTTTGCAATTATTACCAGTTTCGAGGGGGCAGTGAGCATGTTGGCTACTGCCCCCTACAGTATAGTAGCGAACTACATGTTCACTGTAGTGCCTCTCTTTGTACTAATGGGTAGTCTTGCGTACCAAGGGGGTTTAATTACCGATGCTTATACTTCAGCACAAAAGTGGCTTGGGCGCTTACCCGGTGGTCTAGCGATGGCCACAATCGCAGGGTGTGCTGGCTTTGCCGCATGTACTGGCTCCAGCGCTGCTTCTGTTAGCTTTATGACTATGAGTACCCTACCGGAGATGGAGCGACATAACTATGACCAAAAATTAGCTACAGGGACTATTGCTACCGGTGCTACTTTGGGTATTTTAATTCCACCAAGCATCCCCCTAATTGTTTATGGTCTATTTGCTTCGCAGTCTGTAGGCCAACTGTTTATTGCTGGTATAATACCCGGTATTGTTCTAGCTACTCTATTTATGATCACTATTTATATCTGGGTGAAAATCAAGCCGTCAGCAGGACCTCGTGGGGCAGCAACTACATGGCAGGAGAAATTTTATTCACTGAGATATATATGGTCAATGCTAGTATTGGCTGCAATTGTGTTAGGAGGCATATGGGGTGGTATCTTCACTCCGGTAGAAGCCGGAGGAATAGGTAGTGTTGGTGCTCTACTTATTTCACTAATTAGACGAAAGCTCACTGTAAAATCATTCTTTGAGTCTGTAAAAGACACAACCCGGATTTGTGGCATGGTCTTTATTATCTTGATCGGGGCCATAATGCTTAATTACTTCTTTGCACTGACCCGGCTACCCACTATGCTGGCAACTACAGTAGCCGACTCGAACCTCAGCCCACTAGTTGTTCTGATAGCTATTACGGTCTTCTATATCATCGGCGGCTGTCTCATGGATACTTTTGGATTGATGATGCTCACTTTACCTATACTCATTCCCATTATGCATTCTTTAGGTATTGATATGATAATGTATGGAATTCTGATGGTACTACTAATTGAAATGGCACAGATTACCCCACCGATAGGTTTAAATGTCTTTATCCTCAGTGGAGTAGCCAGGCACATACCGATGTACACCATATTCCGAGGCATAGTACCCTTCTTCTTCGCCATATTGGTAATGATAATATTGTTAATAGCCTTTCCCCAGCTGGCAACGTTCCTACCTGCAACTATGATGGAGGGGAGCTAAGTAAAAACCTACTAGGAAAATATGAGGCACCATTGCCATAATTGTTGCTTATGATACTATAATTTAGGCTTCGTATTTTTTACGTATCTTATTATTAACAAAATGAATAACCAGGAGAACAGAGTAAAGGAAATAGTACAGCCATGAGTAGCATTGACCCTGCTTACGAGGAATTAGCGGCAAAGTATCGAGTACAGAAATCGAAGTATTTTCCACAGATACTGGAAAAGTTACTCAGTTTAGAACAAGCCAAGATAGTTTGTGAGTTGCCAGCTGCATCTTCTGAGGAAATAGCTGAGAAGCTGAACATGGATAAGGGGGTGGTAGACAAGCAAATACAGGAACTGTATGAAAAGGGAGTCGTTTATTACAAAAGAAAGGGCTTTCGAGCGGCTTATAATTTGTATGAATTGCATGACGCTACAACTACTAATCCCAAATTTTATGAATCCCTCGGTGAGGAGTATCTGGACCTGTGGGATAAATGGACTCAGAATGAAGCGGCGCAATGGTTCAAGGAAAACCCGTTTCCATGGGACACGGATACTCCTATGAGAATAATACCTAAATGGAAATCAATCAAGGATGTTCCCGGTGTTATGCCATTTGACGATATGAGGCACATCCTCAAAGAGAATGAGGATACCATAGCCATAAATCCTTGCTCCTGCCTGAGGATTGCCAAGAAGAGATTCCCTGACGTTCCTGAGGAAATATGCATTATTGTCCAGAGGACTGCTCAGTATAGTATTGACCGTGGTTCCGCGAAAAAGACCACAGTTAAAGAGGCACTGGATATGCTTGAGCGTATCGAGAAATACCCGATGGTACATGTAGGGTATAACGAAAAGCCAGTTAATCGGTTGGTTAGTAATAGCCTTTCATGCTGTCTCGTTTTCGGAATATCGCCTCCGGGTACACTAGAAAATACTGCTCCTAGCCGTTTCGAAGCCACCGTCGACTCGGATATGTGCATTGGCTGCAGATGCTGCATTGAGGTATGCTTATTCGATGCTGCTAAAATGAAGCACTATCCCGAGTTCAGTGAAGAAAGGGCATATATCGATACTAAAAAGTGCGTGGGGTGCGGAAACTGCGTGGTTAACTGCTGTATTGGGGCACGGAAAATGAAGTTGGTACGGCCGCCCGAGTTTATCCCAGACATATTTGAAGGGCATTACTAAAGTTAGTCCAATTCGGGTCCAAGCAATAAACTGCTGGAGGCGTGAATGGATATAGAAGAGAAAAGGCAAACTACGCTGGGCTCGTTTCGAGTCTTGGATATAAGTGATGACAAAGGCTTCTATTGCGGTCAGCTACTGGGCATTCTCGGGGCAGATATCATTAAAATTGAAAGGCCAGGTGGTGACTCAGCAAGGAATTTTGCCCCTTTTTTCCATGGCATTCCAAACCCAGAAAAGAGCCTATATTGGTTGGCTTACAACACTAATAAAAGAGGCGTCACATTAAATATTGAGACTGCCGACGGGAAGGACATCTTCAAGAAGTTACTCAGGACAGCGGATATTGTAATCGAAACTTTTACTCCCGGCTACTTGGATAAACTTGGGTTAGGTTATTCAGACCTTGCAGAAGTCAATCCGAAAATCATTATGACTTCTATCACCCCTTTTGGTCAGAACGGTCCCTATGCTAACTTTAATAGCTCAGACCTCGTGTGCTGGAGTATGAGTGGCCTGTTGTTTGTTACCGGGGATCCGGACAGATATCCCGTTCGGGTAAGTCACATCCCATTGACATACCTCCTAGCAAGCATGGATGGGGCTCTTGCTACTTCCATAGC
>DUER01000157.1 GCA_011192075.1 Dehalococcoidia bacterium
AGCGCTCAGCGCTGCGACAAAAGGGATTTAGCCCACATGTCTTAGTGATGACGGCTACGCCCATTCCACGAACTCTAGCTTTGACCTTATATGGTGACCTTGATCTGTCGGTTATAGACCAGCTCCCACCAGGCAGACAGGTAATAAAGACGAAGTGGCTTAAACCGGTGCAGAGGGGTAGCGCTTATGCCTTTTTACGTCGTCAGGTGGCTAGCGGTCGTCAAGCCTTTATTATCTGCCCCTTGGTTGAGGAGTCTGATACTATTCAAGCCAGGGCGGCTATTGCTGAATATGAGCGCCTATCTGAGGAGGTCTTCCCTGATCTTAGATTAGGCTTGCTTCATGGACGTATGGCAGCAGCGGTGAAGGAAAAGGTTATGCGCCACTTTCGCTCTGGCGAGCTGGACATCCTGGTTTCAACCCCAGTAGTAGAGGTTGGTATCGATGTGCCCAATGCTACGGTGATGCTGGTGGAGAGTGCTGACCGTTTTGGTCTGTCGCAATTACACCAGTTCCGGGGTCGGGTAGGGCGAGGGCAGGAGCAAAGTTACTGCATGCTACTAGCTGAGAACCCCTCAGAGGTAGCTAGAGCCAGACTTGACATAATAGAAAGCATCCAGGACGGCTTTGCTCTGGCCGAAGAGGACTTGAGATTAAGGGGTCCTGGGGAGTTCTTCGGCACCCGGCAGAGTGGTTTACCTGACCTCCGTATGGCTAAGCTCTCCGATGTGGGGCTACTGGAACTGGCTCGCAGGGAGGCAATAAGACTGTTTCAAATAGACCCAGGACTAGAGAAGCCTGAAAATCGTCTTTTAGCTAAGGAGCTGGCCGGGGTATGGACAGCAGAGGCTGGAGAGTGGAGCTAGATGTTTCGTGGTTCGAATCATGTGTGGGGAACGGGTTTGATGCTTCACAGCTATTGGAGCAAATAGTACAATGTGATAACTGAGGGCAAATTAGGTGAACTCCCAGTTGGTCTATATGGGTATTATTTGCCATTGCTTGAGCAATGAGAGTCTAAGAAAATCGGAGGACAGCAGAAATGAGGCTAAGCTCAACCTTCAGAAAGATATCCAAGCAATTCAAGGTCGAATTTGACGAGCTCGCTGCTGAAATCTCACACAACCAAACGGCTGGTGAAGCACGCGAGTACGCGCTTCGTAGTCTACTAGAGAAGTACCTAGCGCGAAGGGTAGGAGTTGACCGAGGATTCGTGATTGATGCTCACGGCGGGGAGAGTAAACAAATTGATGTAGTCATCTATGATAAGACTGTTGGGACAGTGTTTACGATAAGCGGAGCCAACTACTTACCATGTGAAGCCGTCATTGCCGTTGGAGAGGTCAAATCTGATATTCTGTCTGCCAAGAAGCTGCAAGATGCTCTTGACAAGATTAAATCGGTGAAGGAACTAGATCGGTCTAACAATGGCAAGAATCTAATCATTTCAGGGCCTGGAGTGTCTATTACTGGACTTAAATTCGATCCCTCAACTCAACATCGCGATCAGATCTTTGGATTCATCTTTACCAGCACCTCTATGACACGAGAAAGCATTATCAGTTGCCTACAGGGTTACAACAAGCGTACAGATCGACGCTATTGGATGAATCTTTTCTGTGCCTGTAACCGATTTCTAGTGTCATACGAATGTCCGGGAGGGCTATCCCCATCTGCTATAGATGCTATATACTTGTATTGCACAGAAGAGAGTGAAGTGCCTGACTTACTTCTGTTGTTCTACAGTATACTGGCGACCTTTGTTGACCAGGCGCATGTGGCACGGCCTGACTACTTTTCATATGCTCAAGTTACTAAGACGAAGGCTACCTATCATGAGCTGCTTGGGTGAACAGAGATGTGAAATGGCAGATAACAGCCCGTCCGCGGCTTTGCAAAGACTCAAAGCGGTGGATGCATTACCAGACATGTGTCTTCTGTTTGCCTATCGGTAGGCTGATGATGGGAGAAATAGTGGAAAAAGTTCGGATTTCCCCCTGCCCAAGATAGGTAAGCGTGCGGGTTATCCTTTTTGACTGGCATTGTGCTATAATTTGGGCATATAGGAGGCTAAAACAGGGATATTAATGCTTAAACAAAGGCTAATAGAGTTGCTCACGCAGGCGGCGAGCGAGGCACAGAAGTTAGGCAAGTTACCTTCGGTTACCTTGCCTGAGGTTAGCGTAGATCACCCCCAGAACCCGGAACATGGCGACTATGCTTCAAGCTTTCCCCTGAAATTAGCCCGGGCAACCGGAGTCAACCCATTGACTATTGCCAAGGATGTGGTAGGGCTTATCGTTCCCGTACCTGAGATTGACCGTATTGCTGTGGCGCCGCCGGGATTTATTAACTTTACCCTGGAAAAGGACTGGTTGAGTAGGCAAGTAGATTCAATTCTGCTTGCTGGTGATGCCTATGGCAGTATCGACCTGGGTCAGGGCAGCGGTGTCCAGATAGAGTTTGTCAGTGTCAACCCCACAGGTCCACTTCATGTTGGGCACGGTCGTGGCGCCATACTGGGCAGCACTTTAGCCAATGTTTTGACCGCTGCTGGTTATGGAGTGGAGAAAGAGTATTATATTAATGATACTGGTAGCCAGATAGATGCCTTCTATCGCTCACTTTATGCTCGCTATCAACAGAGCTTGGGCATTGATGCTGAGATGCCCTCTGATGGCTACTTCGGAAACTATATGATTGATCTGGCTAAGGAAATTGTTGCTCAAGAGGGGGACAGGTTTCTTGTCCTGCCCGGGCCGGAGGCAGTCACGCAACTGGGGCGGCTCGGTTTAGACAAGATAGTAACCCAAATTAAGAGTGACCTTGAGTTATTAGGGGTGGGCTTTGATGTCTGGTTCAGTGAGCAGAGCCTTTATGATAACGGACAATACCAGGAAGCAATGTCCCGGTTGCGCCAGCAGGGTTACCTGGCGGAGAAGGAAGGTGCTACCTGGTTTATATCTACCGCCTTGGGTGAGGATAAAGACAATGTTGTGGTGCGTGGCGATGGCTCGCCTACCTATTTTGCCTCTGATATTGCTTATCACTATAACAAGTTTTTGGAGCGCAACTTTGATAGGGTGATTAATATTTGGGGAGCTGACCACCAGGGTCATATATCCCGAATGAAAGCAGTGGTTGGTGCTCTGGGTATTGCTCCTGAGCAGCTTCAGGTGATAGTCTCTCAGATGGTTACCCTGCGTCGCGGTGATGAGTTAATCCGTATTTCCAAACGCAGCGGTGATATTATTACCCTGCGTGAGCTGGTAGACGAGGTTGGAGCTGATGTCTGCCGCTTCTTCTTCTTAGCCCGATCGGCTGATAGTCAAATGGACTTTGATTTGGAATTAGCCAAAAGGGAGTCGCAGGATAATCCTGTCTACTACGTTCAGTATGCCCATGCTCGTATTGCCAGCATCCTTCGTCTGGCTCAGGAGAGGGGGATTGACTATGCTGACGGGGGTGTCTCTTTACTGGCTACCGAGCTTGAACTAACCTTAATTCGCAAGATGCTGCTTCTACCTGAGATAGTTGAGATAGTAGCCCATACCCTGGAACCTCACCATCTTTCCTATTATGCTCAGGATTTGGCTACAGTATTTCATAGCTTTTACAAGCAGTGTCGTGTTGTTTCTCGCGATGAAGCATTAACCAAAGCTCGTCTCAGGCTGGTGGCGGCAGCCAAGCTGGTTCTGGCTAAGACCCTTCACCTTATGGGAATGACGGCTCCAGAAAGTATGTAATGGGCTAGTTACAGTCCTTCCTCTTTATATTGCTTGGCTAATTGATTATAAATTGGTAAGCCTTCCTGCACCCACCATAGCTGCCGCGGCGAGGCCTCTCCCCTAATCTTTCCCGGAACACCGGCTACAAATGACTTGGCTGGGATTTTCATCCCCTGACGAACCACGCAGCCGGCACCAATGACAGAGGAATCACCGATCTCAGCATCGTGGAGGATGATTGCATTCATGCCGACGAGAACATTGCTATCTATGCAGCAACAGTTGATGACAGCACCGTGACCAATTTCTACGTTATCGCCAATGGTCACATCAGCAATACAACCTGGTGTCGAGGGCGACCCTGAATGAATAACACAGGTATCTTCAACAATAGTATTGTTGCCAATCTTGATACGGCCAACATCTCCCCTGATTACTGCTCCCGGCCATACGCTGCAGTTCTCACCAATCACTACATCACCAACAACATAAGCGGCTTCACTGATAAAGGCTGAATCAGCTATTTGGGGCGTTTTGCTATTGAAACTCCTAATCATGTCTACCTCCTGACTCTTCTATTATAGGCTTGCCATCTTGGGAGTCAAGCTTATGAGTACCCTACGTTGTCCCGCTTGTCGCGCTGTCCCCATTTGTGCTACACTTTTTCGGAGGTTCGATGAAGCGTCGTGTTTTTTCGGGGGCTCGTCCCACCGGTAAGCAGCACCTGGGTAACTACCTGGGGGCAATCCAGAATTATGTTAGTCTTCAGGACGAGTATCAGTGTGTCTATTGCATAGTTGATATTCATGCTCTAACTTCGTTGGAAGACACTGGTGGGTTGCAAAAGAATATCCACGAGATGATGCTCGACTGGCTGGCGGCTGGTCTTGACCCACGGAAAAGCATCCTATTTGTCCAGTCTCACGTCCCTGAGGTTATGCAATTGCATACTCTACTTGGTATGGTTACTCCCTTAAGCTGGCTGCTGCGGGTACCTACCTTCAAGGAGAAGGTAAAGCTCCAGCCTCATAATGTAAACTATGGACTGGTTGGCTATCCGGTTCTGATGACTGCCGATATCGTACTTTATAAGGCTGAAGTGGTGCCTGTTGGTGAAGACCAACTGCCTCATCTAGAGTTAGCTCGAGAGATTGCCCGTCGCTTTAATAACCTGTTTGGTAATGCCTTTCCCGAGCCTCAAGCCAAGCTTACCTCGTTTCCGATGATACTAGGGCTAAATGGGAAAGAGAAGATGAGCAAGCAAGCCGACAACGATATTGAGATAGCTCTGTCACCCCAGGAGACGATAGAGCGGGTAATGATGGCGGTCACCGACCCGGCCCGGCAATACCGTAATGACCCTGGGCATCCTGAGGTATGCAATGTTTACTCACTTCACCGCTACTTCAGCCCTTTGCAGCTAGACGATATCGCCACGCAGTGTCGCTCGGCTAAAATCGGCTGTGTTGATTGTAAGGTGCTCCTGGCTCAAGAGATTAATTCTAGCCTTGAACCTTTTCGGGAGCGGCGAGCTATCCTAGCTAGTAAACCCCGACATATAGTTGACGTTCTTGCCGATGGTACTCAGCGAGCCCAGATTATTGCCCGAGAGACCCTCAGGGAAGTAAAGCAAAAAATGGGGCTTATTTAGGATGTTTAGCCACAAACCGCTTCATTCTGGATAGTGCTTCCTCAATGTCAGCTAGGGAGGTAGCATAGCAACAACGGACATATCCCTCACCGCATTGCCCAAAGGCTGAGCCAGGCACTACTGCCACCTTTTCCTCAATCAGGAGTCTTTCGGTAAATTGCTCTGAGCTCATACCGGTGCCCTTTATTGATGGAAAGGCGTAG
This sequence comes from Dehalococcoidia bacterium, assembly GCA_011192075.1. Lineage (GTDB taxonomy): Bacteria > Chloroflexota > Dehalococcoidia > Dehalococcoidales > S120 > S120. Next base: position 5,583 of record DUER01000157.1, read on the forward strand.
AATGCCCCCTGGGGCTCAAAACAGGTTAGACCAATATCCTTTAACCCCTTAACTATAACCAGGCGCCGTTTATTGTAGTCCTCAACCATCTTGGTGACACTGTCTTCGCCTGATTTTAATGCCTCAATAGCCGCTACCTGTCCCATTGTTGGGGCACACATCATGGTATATTGGTGAATTCTAATCATGGCAGCGATAACCTCTTTGGTGGCGGCGGCGTAGCCTACACGCCATCCTGTCATAGCATAGACCTTGGAGAATCCGCCTAGAAGAATGGTGCGCTCCTTCATCTCGGGTAGGGTGGCAAAGCAGGTGTGCTCCACTCCATAGACCAGCTTGGCATAAATCTCATCAGAGATTACTAATAGCTGATGACGCCGGGCTACCTCAGCTATGTCTGCTAGTTTGTGCTTGGACATCACGGCTCCGGTTGGATTGGCTGGGTAACCGATAAGAATAGCTTTGGTTTTGCTGGTAACTCTTGCCTCAATATCAGCGGCGCTAATCTCAAAATTGTTCTCCTGGTTGGTGGGCACCATTATTGGTGTGCCTCCGGACAGAATGACACATGAATCGTAGGCAACATAGTGGGGGTCGGGCATGATAACTTCGTCCACCGGGTTAAGGATAGCCCTCATTGCCAAGTCTAATGCTTCACTAACCCCGACTGTAATCAGGAGTTCACTATTGGGGTCATATTCCAGCTCATAGTTATCCTTGAGGTATCGTGATAATTCCTGGCGCAGTTCGGGCATGCCTAGATTTGAGGTATACATAGTATAGCCTTTTTCCAGTGAGTAGATAGCTGCTTCACGAATGTGCCACGGGGTGACAAAATCAGGCTCACCAACGCCAAGTGAAATGACTCCTTCCATGGAGGCGAGTAGGTCAAAGAACTTCCGTATGCCGGAAGGGGATAATTGCTCTACCCTCTGTGAGGTAAGACTATAATATTTACTATGCTGACTCTTTGAGCTTATTGACATAAAATTATCCTTACCGGTAATCAGAGTATTACTGGCTGTCGCTTGACCCCTTCCTCTCCTTCCAGAATTTCGCCATCCTCCTTATATCGCTTAAGTGCAAAGTGGGTAATCGTTCCCTGTACCCCTTCAATAGGAGCTAGCTTTTGAGATACGAAATCAGCCACCTCGTGCATGGTTTTGCCTACCGCCAGAACTAGTAGGTCGTAGGTTCCCGAGACCAGATAGACAGTGCGGGCTTGGGCGAAGCGGTAGATACGCTCAGCTATAGAGTCAAAGCCAAGCTCTCTCTGTGGGGCAATCTTGACCTCTATTAAAGCCCATACTTGCTCTTCCCCTACCTTATCCCAGTTAATCATAGTCTTGTATTTCAGGATGGTATGGTCTTTCTCAGCTTGCTTAATTAGCCTGGCTACCTCAGCCGTAGGGATGTTGGTCATAGTGGCTATTTGCTTGGTGGTGGTTCGGGCATCAGTTTCCAATATTTTAAGAATGTCCTTTATCATGTTTAACCCCTCACTAGCTCAATTAGTGACTACTGGTTTTATGTTTCATTATAGCAGAGTTTGAATAATTTATTATCCCTGGTGCGAACTTGAAAGTGTCTCTCCCCCGGCTCTTGCCACGCTTTTTCTATCTCCTCTACCTCGTATTCTATGCCCTACCACGCAATAGACCGCGGTCGTTCTGCATAGGTATGACCCGAATAGCAATTGACCTGAAGATAATTTTTATTCAACCTTACCCCCTGTTACCACCTGACATAGACCCCTAGGCTATATAATTTCACCGTTTTCCCGTCTGGTAAAAGGCAACACAGCATGCCACACCTGGGACAGCGGAGAAAGCCTCTTTCTATCCAGTCTGTATATGGCAGTTCTGCTTTACAAAACATGTCCGGGCAGGTAATTGTCCATGCCGCAGTGTTCTTAAACTCTGCCTCTTCCTTCAACTCCGCGTCCATTTCCTCATCTTTATTCGGGTTCTTTTTAATAAGGTAACCCTCCCCCTTTATCTACTTCTCTCTCTGGGGGATATGCTCGTTCGGGAATAGCCAAAGCTACTTTTATCTCAGGTAGCACCATTTTAGTGTTCACGACGCTATACTTCCTTACTCTTGATTGTACCAATATTATGTACAACGGTGCCCGGCATTGTTGGCAAACTACTTGCCCATCATAATTGTCTGGGTTAATATATTACAGCGTCTTAAGAGTCTCTCCACACACTAGGCACTCGATGGCAAGTATATTATCTGCTCCCCAGTTTATATTTCAGGCTTTCTCTTATGCCAGTCGGTTGCCTGCTGGTAGGCGTGGGCGATTTTGAGTATGTTTTCCTCACCAAATGGCTTACCGATAATCTGCATGCCTATCGGTAGTCCATCGGCAAAGCCGGCCGGAATAGATATAGCCGGCACACCGGCAATATTTATCGGTAGAGTGCAGACATCGCTCAGGTACATCTGAAGTGGGTCATCCACCTTCTCCCCAATCTTAAAGGGAGCGGTGGGTGAGGTTGGGGTTATCATGGCATCAAATCTTTCAAAAGCCTGGTCGAACTCTTGCCTTATCAGGGTGCGAACCTTCTGGGCTTTAAGGTACCAGGCATCATAGTAACCGGCGGACAGGGCATAAGTTCCCAGCATAATGCGCCTCTTCACCTCGGCACCAAAGCCATACTGGCGGGTTTTCTCCAAAGCTTCCCACATACTGTCGGCATCTAAATAGGAGAAGCCATACTTTACTCCATCATAACGAGCCAGGTTAGCTGAAGCCTCTGAGGGAGCAATAATGTAGTATGCCGCCAGGGCATAGGGAGTGTGAGCTAGTGATACTTCCCATTCTACCCTGGCGCCTAGCTCCTCGAGTTTATTGATAGCGGCTCGTATAGCTATTTCCACCTCAGCTTGCATCCCCTTGACAAAATACTCCTTGGGGATACCGATGTTCAGCCCGTTGAGGTCGGTGGTTAGGCATTGAGTGAAATCAGGTGTGGCATAGGGGACGGAGGTGGAATCTCTGATATCAAAGCCAGCGATGGCATTCAGCACCAGGGCACAATCGGTAACATCTTGGGTTAACGGTCCAATCTGGTCAAGGGAGCTGGCGAAGGCAACCAGGCCGTAACGGCTTACCCTACCGTAGGTAGGCTTTAGGCCAGTAACACTGCAGAAGCCGGCTGGCTGACGAATACTGCCCCCGGTATCTGAGCCTAGGGCGTAGATAGCCTCACCAGTAGCTACAGCAACTGTTGGACCTCCGCTACTGCCCCCGGGGACGTGGGCCAAATCCCAGGGGTTATGAGTAGGGAAAAAGGCGGAATGCTCATTGGACGAACCCATGGCAAATTCATCCATATTGCCTTTGCCGACCACTACAGCACCACACCCGTTCAATTTTTCCATCACTGTAGCATCATAGGGTGGCACAAAATTTTCCAGCATCTTTGATGAGCAGGTGGTTGGTATCCCTTTAGTGCAGATGTTGTCTTTGATTACTACGGGAACGCCAGTGAGAGGATTGGAGTTACCGCTAGCTATAAATTCATCAGCCTTTTGCGCTTGACTTAGAGCCAGTTCATCGGTAATGGTAACCAGAGCACGAACTTTCGGCTCTACCTGGCGGATACGCTCCAGACAAGCTTTGGTCAATTCAACCGAGGACAGTTGCTTGGTCTTGAGTAGCCTGTATGCCTCGTTAATGGTTAATCGGTTATGGTTGATACTCAACCTCTCCCCCTTAGATATTTGTTTTGAATCCCATCCCCCTTTATCCCCCTTCTCCTTGATAAGGGGAAGGGGGATA